>NZ_WMBQ01000003.1 GCF_009708035.1 Hyphomicrobium album | reverse complement strand
AGAGGAAGAGGCCGAGCCACGAACAGATCCTGGAGATCGGTGCTGACGAAAATCCCCACGCGTGAAATCCCATCGACCGTTCCCCGCGTTCCCCTGCGCAGGCAAACTAGCTTTGTCGTGTTGCTCCGGTTTTTCTCAATGTGTCGCAACATTGCTCCAATAAGGAGAGTTTGCGGGCAGCGTTCGGCGCATTGCAGCTGGATCGGGGCCGCGGCGGCATCGATCATGTTCGAATGCTTGGCCTTAAAAGCCCCCGACCGATCCTCGGATGGTGCCAATTCTTTATCTCTTTGCCGCCTAGCGGCTCTCAATCTGCAGGCCTGTCTCCTTCGCCGGCCGTTCCGAGCTGTCCATTCGGCTTGCGCGTAAGCGACACACCGGCGTTGTTGAAACAGTGGGTTGGCGCTAACGGCCCACGACGAAAAACGCGCGAGCAACGTTTCGATACAAATCTCAAAGGACCAGCATTGCTACGACACATAACGCCAAATGGCAGCAACGATTGAATCTTACAAACAGGGCTCTGGTTCTTTTGCCTCCGATGGCGACGATTGAAGCATTCATGCTCACCGAAGAACTCGATTTCGTTCGTCGCGTTACGGAATGTTTTATTTCTCAACCCCGAGGCGAACATGACTCATCGCAGACCCGCGGGCCCATTGGGTGTCATTGTTTTCTTGGCTGGAAGCCTCCAGTTCGCTGGCGCGGCCCCCCAGGACGTGTTCGGTTCAATGTCGGGCTTTTGGATGGGGCCCGGGCGCATTGAATTCACCGAGGGCGCATCAGAGGCACTCGTGTGCAAGGCCTACTACACGACCGCGGGTCAGGCCAACCGGCTCAGTATCGCCCTGCGCTGCGCTAGCCCTTCCCAGAAGATCGAGTTGCGGGCTCAGCTAGTAGCGCAAGGATCCAATTTGACCGGGACCTGGGAGGAGCGAACCTACAACGCCAGCGGAACCGTCACCGGCCAAGCGACGGATCAGCAAATTACGTTTTCGATCGACGGAGCCGGTTTCACCGCCACGATGCAGGTGATTCAAGACAGCGGACAACAAACCGTATCCATCACGACGCAAGGCGTCGGCTTTAAGACCGTCAGCGTCGCGCTCAGCCGCAACGCGAGTGACCAAAAAGGGCAAACGTCACCCACGGCGCGATGAAATCACGTTTGATAGCCGCCCATCACGTCCGCAGCCCAATGTCTGCTGCGGGGGAGAGGACTGCTTGGGCTCGAATCCTGTCGGGTACACGATACGAACCCAGCAGAACGCACATGGGCAAGCAGACGCAGATCAGCGCTTCATAGTGGCAGACATCGCCCCGGTAACGCTCACGCCAGCAACCGCGAAGGGAAGGACACTGGGCAACTCGACAACTTGAACCAACCCACCGCCCGGTCGATTGGCGATCCTAATTTCCCCGCCGTCCCTGCGGATGATTTCGCGGGAGATCGTAAGGCCGAGCCCGGCACCAGGAACTTTCTGGCTACGCGCCCTGTCGGCACGGAAGAACGGCTCGAACACCTGGTCCAACACATCTGGTGCGATGCCCGGTCCATGATCGGAAATAGTAATCCGTGCCAATGGACCTCCCGTTACGGTTACAATGGCACGCACGCCATGGGTTGCGGCGTTGATGAAGAGATTCCGCAACGCGCGGCTCAAAGCGAGTCGGCTGGCTTTGACGTAGGCTTCGCGGGTATCGGTCACCTCGATCGCAAACTTCTGATCCTGCAACTCCGCTACGACGCTCCTGACCAGGTCATCCACCCGAATGACCTCCGGCGATGTCGTCGTGGTTTCCTCGCGGACGAGCTGTATGGCGCTGTCGGCAATGCGCTCCAACTCGTCAATGTCCTTGAGCCATAGTGCTCGCTCCTCTTCGTCGGCGACAAACTCGGCGCGCAGTCTCATGCGTGTCAGGGGGGTGCGAAAGTCATGACCGGCAGCCGCGACAAGCCGCATCCTGCTTTCGATCGCGCGCTTCAAGCGAGAGGCAAGCGAGTTGATCGCGGCTGCGGTCGCGCGTACCTCCGCCGGCCCTCGTTCGGCGAGCGCCGGGAGGATGCCGTCGGGGCTGACCGACTCTGCCGCGCTTTCGAGGAGCGCCAGAGGCCTGATCATACGATTGGCGGCGAACACCGCAATGGATCCCACACCGATTGTGATGAGTGCAAACCACATCCAAAATTCGGGATCTGAGGATGGATCAAAGTCCACCAAGATCCAGCTGCGAGGGCCGGCACGTACCGATGCGATGCGAAATCGGATGTCGTCTGTCTTGTGTGTCACGGTGATGTCGAGGGTCGCCCCAAGCCGCACAGTGGCAGAGCGGATCTTCTCCGTTTGATCCTCGTCCGGCGCACCTGCGTCGGGTCGGTGCGCCAGAAACCCGGCATCGGGATTTTGCTTCGCGAGGCGCTCCATTATGATGAGCTGCTTGGCGAGCAAGTCGACTTGGTCATCCATGGGTGTCGAAAAGACGTACAGCATCGCGAGCGTGATCAACGCGACAACCGAGACGATCGAAACCACAAGAAGCAAGGCGATCTTCGCCCGCAGCGTATTCATCTCGGCCTATCCGGAACATGGACCTTGGCGGCAAGTTGGTAGCCACCGTTGCGAATCGTCTTGAAGATCTGATCTGCACCGCCCTCCGACAGCTTGCGCCGCAGTCGGCTCATCAGTACGTCGATCGAGCGGTCCAGAACTTCGCCGTCACCTCCACGCGTCAGATCGAGGAGCTGATCGCGGGAGAGCACGCGGCCCGGTCGGTCGAGAAATGTTATGAGCAGGTCAAATTCGGCACCGGTAAGCGGAACATCTCTGCCGTTGGGGTCAGTCACCGAGCGGGCGGACGGATCGGCCACGAAGCCATCAAACTGGTAGAAGGCCATGTCGCGAGCCTCAGGGCCGGTCTTCGGTCCTCGACGAAGGACTGCGCGAATCCGGGCTACAAGCTCGCGGGGATTGAAGGGCTTGCCGAGGTAGTCGTCAGCACCGATTTCGAGACCAATGATCCGGTCGACATCCTCCTTCAAGGCGGTGAGCAGGATGATCGGTATGTTCGATCGCGCCGCTCGCAGATCGCGACAGAGATCCAGTCCCGACCCGTCGGGAAGCATCACGTCAAGGATGATGAGATCGATCTGATTGGTCAGAATCCTCTCGTGCACTTCCGCGCACTTTGATGCGAGCTGAACGCGAAAACCTTGCTCCTGCATGTAGCGGGCGATGAGTTTACGTATTTCGGTATCGTCATCGACGACGAGAACTTGCGGATGCGCGCTCATGGCCAGCTGTGAACGATCTATGTTTTATCGAGGCTGATGTAGCTTCGCCGTAGTGGGAAGGGGGAACTTTTTTGTGGCAAAGGCTATCTGCAGCCCACCGAGACACGTTTCGACACAAAAAAAGCCGGACAGAAACGTTGGGACATATAGGGCCGGCGGCCACGAGATTGCCAAAGCCTGATACTTCGTTTGGCTAACGCGCCTTCGTCAGGTCAGGCTGTGGAGTTTGAATGAGCGCTCCAAAGGTCCTGCGCGCCCACAGCTCGAGATCATCCATGACGGTAAAGACCGCAGGAACGTAGATGAGACTGAGGGCCGTCGAACTCAAAAGGCCGCCAATCACGGCGATTGCCATCGGGGCGCGAAATTCGGCATCGGCGCCAATTCCAAGCGCGAGGGGCATCATTCCTGCTCCCATCGCGACCGTGGTCATGACAATGGGCCGCGCGCGCTTACGCGCCGCGTCGACCAGCGCCGCGGTTCGCTCGAGGCCTTGCTTGCTCCGCGCCGTGATTGCGTATTCGACGAGCAGGATCGAGTTTTTGGCGGCTACGCCCATCAGCATGAGTACGCCGATGAGGGCCGGCATGGACAGCGATGAGCCGGTTACCACCATCAGCCCGAATGCACCACCGAGCGATAGCGGCAGCGCGGTCAGGATCGTAACCGGTTGAATGAAGTTGTTGAACAAAAGGGCGATAACGAACAACAGCAAGACAATGCCGGAACCTATGGCGAGGAAGAAGCCACTGAACAACTCCTCCATGGGTTCCGCGTCGCCCGCGGCTTGGCGCGTCACTCCAGGCGGAAGTGCCCTGATCGACGGAAGATTGGAAACGAGGTCCTCGGCTTGACCGGTGGTCAAGCCCACGAGCTCGGCCTCGACCGTAGCACTACGGCTGCGGTCGACGCGGTCGATCTGGTTGGGACCTGCACCGAGCGCGATGTCGGCGACGGAAGAGAGCGGCACGGTTCCGGTCGATGTTGGCACCTGCAAGCTCAGTATCCGTGCGAGATCGGACCTCGCACCGTCGTCAAGCATGACGCGGATGGAAATCTGGCGGTCCTGGAGGTTGAACTTCGGCAGGTTCTGATCGGCATCGCCGAGGGTAGCGATGTTGACTGTTTGAGCTACGGTCTCGGTTGAAATACCGAGCGTGGCCGCCTTGTCGGGTTTGAGCGTAATCTGCATTTCGGGACGTGCAAGGCTGGCCGTTGAGCCGGCGTTCTGAAAACCGGGCGTTGCCTGCATCTCGCGCGTGAGAGAAGACACGGTTCGCGACAGCATGTCCGCGTCGTCACTTCTGAGCGTGACCTGAACCTTGGCGCCGGACCTGCCATCGGCACCGAAGCGCACCCGCGCGCCCGGCACCACGGCAAGTTGGGGCGCCACGGATGCTTCAAACTGCTGCTGCGTGAGCGCCCGTTCGTCGCGCGGCTTCAGGTTCACCGTCAGGGTTGCCTTCCGCACCTCCGCTGAGGAACTTTCCGGTCCAATGGATCCCGACGACGCAGCTTGCGTTCCCAACGCCGTGTAAACTGACATGACCTCCGGCCGCGCTTTGAGGATGTCGATGGCCCTCCTTGCGGCGGCGTCCGTGTCCGCGAGGCTGGCGCCAGGCGCAAGTTCAATGGCAAGAACGGAGCGTCCTTTATCGGACGCGGGTATGAAGTCGGTCGGCAGCAGACCGGCCAGGCTCATGGAGCCGACGAAGAAGGCGATGCCGGCAAAGACCGTCAGCCATCGCCATCGCAACGTCCAGCCGAGAACGCGAATATAAGCCGGGGCCCAGAACGCTTCGTCGTCCTGCGTTCCGTGCGGCTTCATCAAATAGGCCCCCATCAGAGGCGTCAGCATGCGTGCAACGACGAGCGAGAAGAACACGGACGTGCAGACAGCGATGGCGAACGCCTTGAAGATTTGACCGGCAATTCCCGGCATCAAGCCCACCGGCATGAAGACAGCGATGATGGAAAATGTCGTCGCAACCACTGCAAGTCCAATTTCGTCGGCGGCTTCCATAGCAGCTTCGTAGGCACTATTGCCCGATTGACGCATGTGGCGGACGATGTTCTCAATCTCGACGATGGCGTCGTCGACTAGAATGCCGACCACGAGTGCGATGCCGAGTAGCGTGATGGTGTTCAACGACTCGTTGAGCAGGTACATGACGCCGAATGTGGGCAGCAAGGAAAGCGGTAGGGCGACGCTGGAAATCAGGGTGGCGCGCAAGTCACGCAGGAATAGCCAGACCACGACGATGGCGAGCGCCGCACCGACGAGGAGAGCCTCAATCGCCGCGGCGTATCCCTCGAGAACCTCATCGGTCGAAGAGGTCACTTCGCGGATGGCAACTTGGGGGTGCTCGGCGGCGAACGCCGCCACTTTTGCTCTGACAGCCTTGGTCACACCGACCTCGCCTGAGCCTACCGAGCGGTAAACGCTGAAGCCGATCACCTCCCTGTCGTCGAGACGCGCGCGTTGGCGGGGCTCCGCCCACGACCTTTCTATAGCGCCCAGCTCCGACAGCTTCACTGAGCGTCTGCCCTTCAAGAGCAATCGCGTTTGCGCAAGTGTCTCGACATCCATGGCGCTGCCAAGAGTTCTGATCGCCTGCTCACCGTGCGCGAGCGTCATGCGCCCGCCCGGCTGGTTGACGTTCTGCGCCTTCAGCTGCTCGGAGACTTCAGCCGCAGTGATGCCGAGAGCCAGCAGCCGATCGGGATCGAGCCGGACGCGAATCTCCTCCTTGACGCCGCCAGCTCGCTCGATCTTGGAGACGCCTCGGACCGACAGCACGGCTTTCGCCACGTCGTTGTCGATGAACCAGCTAAGGTCATCGGGGCCTATCTCGGGGGCGTCGACGACAAACGTCAGAATTGCCTGACCAGTTGCGTCGACCCGCTGCACCGTCGGTTCCAGAACGTCTGCCGGCAAGTTGGGGCGGATCGATTCCACCGCGTTGCGAACATCATCAGTCGCGCGGTCGATGTTGGTCCCTAGGGAAAACTCAATGCTGGTCGTAGAGATGCCCTCGTTGACCGTGGAGCGGATGTGCTCGACCTTGCCAAGGCCGGAGACGCTGTCCTCGACGATGCGCGTGACCTGTGTCTCCATCTCCGTCGGCGCGGCGCCGGTCCTGATGACACTGACGGTGACCGCCGGAATATCGATATCCGGCATGTCGTTGATGCGCAGCTTTGAGAAGCTCACGGCTCCCGCGAGTGACAGGAACAGGAACAAGATGATGGTGGGTACCGGATTGCGGATGGCCCAGGCAGAAATCTGGCTCATGGTGTTCGATTGAGCGATTGAGCGGACGCAACTTCGGCACGGACCTTCTCGCCATCGATTAAAAGCCCCGCGCCTTCGACAACGATGCGCTCGCCTGCAGCCAGACCCTGGACGACCTCGACAGCCGAGCTGGTCTTACGCCCGACCGTGATTGTCTTGAGAACCGCGGTTCCGTCGTCGCTCACAGTGAATACGGCTGCCTTTCCGTCGCGCCAGACGAGCGCTTTGAGCGAGACCGTCAGAGCTGCTGTGCCGCCAGCCTCGATTTCGACGCGGACGAACATGCCGGGCTTCAATTCTGTAGCCGCGGGCAGTGCAACGCGCACCGTGCCCAGGCGGGAATTCGCGTCGACCACCGGCGCCACGAGCCGCACGGAGGCGGGCGATACACGCCCCATCGGATCAATGACGTGCGCGGACTGCTGCGGGCGGATCTTGAATATGTCAGCTTCCGGCACCAGTGCATTCACTTCGATGCGCCCGTCCTGGATGAGGCGGAACAGCTCGGTTCCCGTTTGCACGACTTGCCCGAGGGTGGCGCTGCGGGTTGCCACAATGGCGTTCGTCGGCGCCACGATTTCTGTTTGAGCCAATTTCGATTTTGTTTCCGCCAGGATCGCCCGCGCCGAGGCGAGCTTTGCCGTGGTGGTCTTGACCAGCGTTTCCCGCTGCTCGATCGTTTGCTGGCTCATGACCCCACTGGGGACGGCATGCGCCCGTTTCTCGTCGGACACCGCATTGGCAAAGCTGGCCTCGGCCTCGGCGACGGCTGCGCTATTCTGATCGATCTGCGCCAGGAGAAGACTTTGATTGAGGCGCGCCAGGACGTCGCCCTTCTCGACCTTGTCTCCTTCATCGGCGCGGATATCGACGATCGCCAGTCCGTTGGCTTCGGAGCTGATCGGCATTTCCCGCCATGCGGCGACCGTACCAGTTCCCACGATCACGCTATCAATCTGGCTCTCTCGTACCGTGTCGACGGTGACTGTGAGAAGAAGCCTGCGGTCATCACCGCGATCTGCCGCGTAGGCCACGGTCAGCCAAGTCACGATCAGCGGGAAAGTGAACGACAGCAATGTCCCGACGCGTATAAGTGCCGGCATAGTGGCGACCTCAACTCTAGCGTTGGAGAATTGGGCGGCGAGTGGGGGCGCCGCCGTACGGTTGGCGCGCAAGGGCGGGCTCGCTCGCTCGCTGACCGATCAATGCCCTGACGTGTTACACTCCAGCAAATTGTGGAGCTGAGAACTCGTGGAGCCGGTTTCTATTTGCGCGGATGCGGGTCGAACCAGCAGGCGGCGATCCTGATCTGACAACATGTCTCGGGTCTCCAACAGGTGGAGACCTCAGCGTGCGGGTCAATCATTGCGCCATTACGTTCAATTAGGTCTGAACATTGCTGCGCGACGGGATTTCATGTCGGAACGTTTCTGTGGGTGGCGCCACCAAGGTATTGGTTCAATTTTCTTTTCTTCAGCGGTGGCAAAGAAAGGCTCGGATCCTCGGCTCCACCAATTCCTTCAGTCACTCGCGCACCAATCCCGCCGTTCGCGCCGGGTCCGCTTCGCGCGTGTGCACACGGCGCAATCAGGCGTAGGCCACCCAGCCGCGCCAGGTGAAGGCGGCGTAGAAGAGAGTTACCTCTGAGAAGCCCGCCTCCCGCAGAAGCTCTTCATCGCGTTCCGGGCTCAACAGGTTGAGATGCGCCTCGACGGCGGCGCGCATTTTCTCGACCTGCTCGCGATCGGCACCAGCCCCTAAGGCGAAGGCGGCGTAGCGCGACAGCCAAAGCGCGCGCGCTCCCTCGTGCTGCGGAAAGCTGGAGTGTGCCGCCACGAACGGCGCGCCGGGTTTTAGGCGGCGCCTAATCTCACGCGCGGTGCGCAGGCGCTCGTCGCAGTCGAGGAAATGCAGAGTGAGCAGGCAGGCGGCTGCATCGAATGGGCCCTCCGGTGCATCGTCGATGTAGCCCTCATGCAGGCGCACACGTTCAGCGCGGGACCCGAGCGTCCGGCTCGCTTGCTTCAGCATCTCCGCCGCCGGATCGACGCCGTCGAAAGTCCAACGCGGTTGGGCGTCGGCAAACGCCTTCAGCTCCAGTCCGCCGCCCGCCCCCAGGACGAGCACCCGGGCATCGTCGGGAGCTCGCTCCGCCAGAAGCAGCGCGGCCATTCGGTGCAAGTCGGCGAAGCCCGGCACGAACCGCGGCGGACCTTCGGCATAGCGCGCAACGGCTTCCGGGTCCGAGAAGGGCGCCAGCAGCTCGCTCATGGTCCAATCCCAGAAGTGCTGCGGGGAAGAGGCAACGTCTCACTTCGCATGCACGGTCTCCAGTTGGTGCGATCCGCCACGGCGCTTCAGACGCCGGTGGAAGTCGGCGCTCAGCTTTGCCAGCGTCACCTCACCCAGCCGCGCCAGCAGCAATTTCTCTGCGTCGCGGAATGCATGGTTGAGGGCGGCATTGACGGCTTGCTCGACGAGGCAGTCGGGTGCCTCCGTCCGGTTGGCCAGCGCGATGGGCGAGGGATGCCCGATAGCCGCATGGATGTCGCGCAGCGTTACCTTCGAGAAATCGCAGGCGATGCGCCACCCGCCGCCGTGCCCCTTTTCCGACTCGACGAATCCATGCTCGCGCAGGCCAGCCATGATGCGGCGAATGACGACCGGGTTGGTCTGCATCGCCTTGGCCAGAACTTCCGACGTCATGGCGCCGTCGTGCTCCGCCATGTGTAGCAGCACGTGCAACACGCCCGATAAACGGCTGTCTCGTCTCATGTAACTATTTATGTTACATGGCGGACGGATGTGTCAATGGGCGTCGTCGTCGTCTGGCACGCGCGAGTGCCGGTCACGGCAGCGGACCGGTCCGGAACAACGTGACCCACAGCCCGCCATGCGACACCGGCGCGGCAGTCAGCGAGAAGGGCAGGCCGGTTGCCTGCGCGAGCTGCGCCTCGTTGGTGATGAGGCCCACACGCCAGCCCGAAAAGCGCGTCAACAAAGTGTGCCCGAGCGCGCGGTAGAGAGCGCGCAACCGCCCCTTATCGCCGATGCGGTCGCCGTAAGGCGGGTTGATGATGACGATGCCGGGCGGTCCGTCCGGCCGGACGAGGTCCTCCACCGCGCGCTCTTCGAACGTGGTGAAGCCCGTCACGCCGGCGCGCTCGGCGTTGGCGCGGCTCATGCGGACGGCGCCGGCGTCGAGATCGCTGCCATAGAACCGTACCGACGGCGTCGTGGCGACTGCGCACGCGCGCATACGCTCCCATGCCGCAGCGTCGAAGGTTGCCAGTTGCTCGAACGCGAAGTGGCGGGCGCGGCCCGGCTGCAGGCCCGCGGCTATCTCCGCCGCCTCGATGACGAACGTCCCTGATCCGCACATCGGATCGACGACGGGTTCGATGCCGTCGAATCCGCACTGGCGGAGGAACAGCGACGCCATCGTCTCGCGCATCGGCGCCTTGGCAACGGCCTGCTTGTGGCCGCGCTTGTGCAGCAGCTCGCCGGAGGTATCGACCGCAACGGTGCAGACGTCGTTCTCGATGCGCGCCTTGATGCAGATCTCGGCCTCGGCGGACATCGGCGCGCCGAGCTCCTCCGTGATCGCCCGCTCGATACGCTGTGCCGCGGCGCCCGAGTGGTAGATCTTCGAGCTCTTGCAGGCTACGTCGACGCGAAACGGCACATCGCGACGGAGCACGTTGCCCCAGGGAACGTGGCGCGCCCGCCTGTCGAGCTGAGCGAGGTGTTGGGTGCGGAACGTGTCGATGCGCGCGAGCACGCGGCTGGCGCCGCGGATCTCGAGGTTCGCCCGCCAGACCTCCGGCCAGCCGCCCTTGACGGTGACGCCGCCGGGGATCGACTTGGCCTTGAAGCCCTTGGCCCGCGCCTCGGCACAAAGGGGGCCCTCCAAGCCAGGATTGGCCACGAGAAAAATTTCGAAATCGCCGGCTGCCGTCATCCGGCCTGCATATCGCGAACTCGCGGCCTGTTCGACATGTTTCGCCGCCGCGGTTTGCCACCCCAAAAAGACTGGCGTCGCTTGAAGGTCCGCATCGGCGGTCCTCAAGCGACGCCCGGAATGGTTGTCATGAGGTCGCGTTAGCGGCAGCCCCAGGAACCGTACACCGAATCCGAGATGGAGTGGCAGTCGTCGGCGTTGCCGCCGGCATAGGCGCTCGCCGCGCCGCCAACCAAAGCCACCACGAGCATGAGACCAGCAAGGACTTTCATGTGCGTTCTCCTAGAACGAGATCTTGCCCGGCACCATTGCCAGGCATGACCGCATGTCGCCTTGGCTCCCTCGCCGAATAAGCCGGAGCTTGCCCAACGGCATGTTTGCGCCGTGCGAACAATGCGGCGACAGCAGTGCATTCTGGCGCCCGCGATTCCGCATGCTGGATGGCGGGGCGATTTGCTAGGATTGGTCGGATTGCAGCGGCGCGCCGTTAAACAATCGCGCCGGTCCGGAGATTTCGATGCGTTTCTTTTGCCGCGGCGCGCTGGCGTCCGTCCTGTTGACCGTGACCCACTGCGCCGCATCGGCCGCACCCGATTACATAGAAGCAGAGTCCGGCGAACTGGCCTCCGCTTATGGAGAGAAAGTGGCCGAGCGAGCATTCTCCGACGAATTGACCGACACGCGCGCCGAAATGATCAAGGCGAGCCTCACCCCCGAGCAGGGTTGCGGGGACGAGCCGCAATTTGTCCTGCGTGACGTCTATCCCTACCAGGTCGACCCGCGCGACGTGATGTGGATTGAGCGCTATCGCGTCGACTGCGAGAAGGAACAGCACCGCGCCATCCTCATGCTGCTCAACAAGGACGGGAAGTTCCAAGCCGTGCCGATGGCGCCGGGAACTACGCTCACCGATCCGCAGCTGCAGATCGATGCCGGGAACATAGTGCGGACGGCGGCGCTCACCCGCGGTGATGGAAATTGCTCGGAGTCGCGCGTCGTCGACACGGAAGTGGCCGAGAAGCCCGAAGCGGCAGGCAAACCCTGGAAAGAGAATTGGTCGGTCTTAGCTTGCGGGACCATCCACGATCTCGAGGTCGCGTTCACGCCGTCGGAGGCCGGCGGCACGAACATCGCCGTGGTGGCCAACCCCAACGAGTAACCGTCGGCAGCGCAGGGTGTACGCAAGCGACAAAGCCGCTAGAGTGGCCCTGGGACAGTTGCGTGCGGAGGGCGTTATGGCAGCCGATGTCGAGGCGGTGATCGCGGCGTTGCGCGTCGCGTTGGACGAGGCCCAAAAGAGTGACGAGACCTATTGGAAGTCCGAGGCCGCCAATCGCTGGATCGGGCTGCTGCCGGGCGCCTGGAGTGGCCGTTGGCGTAGGCTGAAGCTGCATGCAGATGCTTCCGGTGACGTCTACCGCGAGGCGTTCGTGGGACACGTACGGGCCGCGCTCGCCTTCCTGGAAGCCAGCCGTACCCAGATTGCTCCGTCGCGCAAATGGTGGCCCATGCGCCACCGCGGCGGCGCCACCCAGACGGCGGCCAAATCCGACCCTCAGGCCGGCACCTCAGCCCGGCCGGTGAATCTGCTGCGTATCCGCAAGCCCATGCCAGGCCTCCACTAGGCCGCGGGCAGGCACGGAAGCTTGCAAAGCGACGTTGGATGACGCGTTGTTCTTTAAGGAACAGTGCGGACGATGGCGGTTGTCCAACCTCCCAAACCCGGTCCACTGCCGTAACCCATGAGCCGCCACCAACGTAGACAGGACGACCCGAACCACCTGGCACGCCGGAGCGAGGGAAGCATGCCGCATGCCGCCACGCCGCTGCGCCGGGAGGTCGCCTTCCTGAGCGACGGCGTGACGTGCCGCGCCTGGCTCTACGAGCCCGCGGCCGACGTGGCGCGGCCGGCGCCGTGCATCGTCATGGCGCATGGGCTGGGCGGAACGCGCGACGCCTCTCTGCCGCCCTACGCCGAGCGGTTTGTCGCCGCCGGCTATTGCGTGCTGCTGTTCGACTACCGCCATCTCGGCGACAGCGACGGCGAGCCGCGCCAGCTCATTTCCATGGAGCAGCAGCTTGCCGACTGGCGCGCCGCCATTGGCTTTGCGCGAACCACGCCCGGTATCGATGCCGAGCGCATCGGCCTGTGGGGCTGTTCGCTGGCCGGCGGCCACGTGCTCGTCGTCGCCGCGCGCGACAAACGCATCGCCGCCATCTCGGCGCAGTGCCCGATGCTCGACGGCGCCGCCAGCGCGCGTATTGCGGTCGGGCAAGCCGGGCTCGCGATGTCGGTGCGCATGGCCGGTGCGGCGCTGCTCGATGTGGCGCGCGCGTGCATCGGGAAGGCCCCCCACTACGTGCCGCTTGCCGCGCCGCCGGGCGAACTCGCGGCGATGGCAACCGAGGATGCCTATGCGGGGTGCATGGCCATCGTGCCACCGGGTTGGCGCAACGAGGTCGCGGCGCGGCTGTTCTTCACACTGCCGCTCTACCGTCCGTCGCGTTACGCCCGCGACGTCACTTGCCCCACGCTGCTGATCGCCTGCGCGCACGACACCGTCGCGTCAACCAGGGCGGTGGTGGAGACGGGCGCACGCATGGGCCGTCGCGCGCAACTCATCATGCTGCCCATCGGCCACTTCGACATCTACCTTGGCAAATGGTTCGAAAAATCCAGCAGCGAGCAACTGGCGTTCTTCAGCAACGCCTTTGCAGTGCCCGGCACAGTTGTTAAGGCCCGATAATCAACGTTGTTTGTCACGAGTGCCAGCCCATGCATGCCTTGTTTGCAGGGCCGCCATGCCTACCTCTAGGGCAGGCAATGTCCTGCCGCCGCGCCCCGGCCGATAACCGACCGCCGCACGGTTTGGAAACGCCTCGAGCCAGCAGACGCTAAGAGGCCGCCAGCAATTAGAGACGTTTCCTCACGGTCCCTGAATACGGAGGAAAGCTTTCATGGCAAAGGTACTTTGCGTTCTCTACGACGATCCCGTCGACGGCTACCCTAAAGAGTACGCGCGCGACGACATTCCCAAGATCACCAAGTATCCCGACGGCCAGACGACGCCGACCCCAAAGGCCGTCGACTTCAAGCCGGGTGAGCTGCTCGGCAGCGTCTCGGGCGAGCTCGGCCTCCGCAAGTTTCTGGAAAGCCAGGGCCATACGCTCGTCGTCACCTCCGACAAGGACGGGCCGAATTCAGCGTTCGAAAAGGAACTTCCCGACGCTGAGATCGTGATCTCGCAGCCGTTCTGGCCCGCGTACATGACCAAGGAGCGCTTCGATAAGGCCAAGAAGCTGAAGCTGATCATCACCGCCGGCATCGGCTCCGACCACACCGACCTGCAGGCCGCCATGGACAAGGGAGTCACGGTCGCGGAGGTGACCTACTGCAATTCGATCAGCGTTTCTGAGCACATCGTCATGATGATCCTGGCGCTCGTGCGCAACTATATCCCGTCGTACGGATGGGTCATCAAGGGCGGCTGGAACATCGCCGACTGCGTCGAGCGCTCCTACGACCTCGAAGGCATGAATATCGGCACTGTAGCAGCTGGCCGCATCGGCCTTGCTGCGCTGCGGCGCTTGAAGCCATTCGACGTCAAGCTGCACTACTACGACAAGCACCGCCTGCCCAACGAGGTTGAGCAGGAGCTTGGCCTCACATTCCATCCCAACGTCGAATCGCTGGTGAAGGTCTGCGACGTGGTGACCATCAATACGCCGCTGCATCCCGAGACCGAGAACCTATTCGACGACAAGCTCATCGCCAAGATGAAGCGCGGCTCGTATATCGTAAACACGGCGCGCGGCAAGATCGTCGATCGCGACGCGGTGGTGCGGGCGCTGGAAAGCGGACAGCTCGCAGGCTACGCGGGCGACGTCTGGTTCCCGCAGCCGGCTCCCAAGGACCACCCGTGGCGCACCATGCCGCATCACGGCATGACCCCGCACATCTCGGGCTCCTCGCTCTCGGCGCAGGCCCGCTACGCGGCGGGCACGCGCGAAATCCTCGAAAGCTATTTCGCCAACAAGCCGATCCGCACCGAGTATCTCATCGTCGACAAGGGCAAGCTCGCGGGCGCGGGCGCGCACTCCTATACCGCCGGCGATGCGACCAAGGGCTCCGAAGACGCGGCGCGCTTCAAGAAGAGCGCCTAGCGTAAGCTTACGCGGCCGGACCTTCGCGGTCCGGCCGCTTTTTTATGCGGCGAGAAACGGGCTCATGTCCTGCGGCGTCGCCCGCACGCCGGTAAGCGGGGCGGCGTCGAATGCGAGACCATAGTCCTGCTGCATGTGGATGAGCGTGCGTTCGGCGAGCGCCGTGATCGTCAGAAGCGGATTGACGCCGAGCGAGCGCGGCATCATCGCGCCGTCGACGACGTAGAGCCCCGTGTGCACGGCGGTCGAGCCTTGCCCCACAGAGGCGTCGAACACCTGCCCCTTGTGGTTGATAGCCCCCTCACTGCGCTCGCTCCCCATACCGGCGCCGCCGAGCGGATGCGCCGTCGCCGGCTGATGGCCCATGACCGTGCCGGCCAGAGGATTCTTCACGTACGAGCCGCCCGCCTCGTTGACGACCGACGACAGGATCGCGTCGAGGCGCGCGTACACGGGCTCGTCCTTCGCCGTCGGCCACACGAGCGACAGGCGGTCGTCATCGAGCACGAAGCGCCCAGACGCACTGTCGTGGGAGACCGCGAAGAACGTTTGCAGCTTGGCGAACGGGCCTTTGTAGACGCCGCTGATCAGGCTCTGCAGGGCGCCGAGCAGCCGCCCGTTGGGGATGAACAGAACAGGCAGCACCGGCGCCAGTGCCGACGGCAGCACGCCCTCTTGCACGCGCAGCTCGTTCGCCAGCGTGATCGCGTCGTCGATCTCGAGCTGGCCGGTGACCGCGGCGCCGACCTCGGCACCTTCGATCTTCGCCGGAAAACCGACGCCGACGGCATTCACCGGTGCGCGCGCGCCGTAGCCGAAGGCGATGATGTCGCCGTTGGCCGAGAAGCGTTCGCCGACGCGATCGGAAAGCGCGAGGCCGTTGGCGCGGGAGCGCAGCAGGATTTCCGTTGTCCCTAGGGTGCCGGCGCCGAGCACGACCATGGACGTTCGCAGCACGCGATCACCGCCCGCGCCGTCCAGCCGGCGAACGTGCACCTCCCACTCTCCGTCGCGGGCCTTGGCGAGGTACCGGACGCCGGCGTGCGTAAACAGCTCGGCGCCATGCCGCGCGGCGTCGGGGAGATAGGTCATCGCCACGGAATTCTTGGCGCCGACATTGCATCCGGCGCAGCAATCCCCGCACCGCGTGCAGCCAGGCTGCTCGATGCCCACGACGTTGGTGTTGGGCTCGAAGCTGACCGTGATAGTCGGCGCGACCATGCCGTAGCCGAGCGCCTCGCCTGCCGCTTCCAGCGTGCGGTACTTGGAAAAGTCGCCGGCGCGCGGGTCGCTCTGCGGATTGAGCCATTGGCGGGCGCGGCGAAAGCCCTCCTCGAGCAGCCCGTCCTGAACGATCTGGCCGGGCCAACGCTCATCCGCGAACACGCGCGCGTCGGGTCGCAACGCCACCCCCGCATTGATCAGGGAGCCGCCGCCAAGCCCGCAGCCGACGAGCACGTGCATGTCATCGCCGAGCCGCACGTCGTACAGCGCCGACGACGGTCCTGTGCGCAAGCGCTTGCCGCTCACCTGCATCTCGTTCTTCAGATCGGGAAAGCGGGCGGGAAACTGGCCAGGAAGCACCTCACGGCCGCGCTCGAGCACCGCCACCGACTTGCCCGCGCGCGCCAACCGCGAGGCGGCGACACCGCCGCCATAGCCGGAGCCCACTACGATTACGTCGTAGCGGTCGCGAACATGCTCGAGCGAGCGCGATAGTCCGGTCATTTCCTGGGCCCTGCTCCCGGCCACACGGCCGGCATCACTGCAGCTACTGACTAACTGGCAACCTCAGCAAACGTAGCAATATTAGCCACCGACTCCTTGGCTCATCTATCTTTACAGCAATCGCTAGCTCAGCATCGGCGTCGCCTGATTTGTGATATGCATCCGCGATCGCTTGCAAGGCGATATTGCGGGGGCTCCGCAGGACATCTCTCGGCTCGACCTCAAGTTCCTTCAGCAACATCAGCGCTGCTTCCGTCTGTCCCGATTGGGCCAGAGCATCAATAGAGCACCTTAAAAAGATGGCGCGCGGCCCTGGAGCCAAAGCTGGAAGAGCTTTTCGGGCAACGGCCAAACGCGACATTAGCTCCTCGTGTGTCGGAGCCGTTTTATCGCCATCGCCCATCATTATCGCCAGCGTCAACGCGCTCCAGGCTGGCTGATCGACAGTTAGGGCACCCGCCTCGTCGTATTCGCGGCAAGTTTCCACTCCGTCTCCCATCATCACCTTGGCACGCGCCACCGATCCATTTGAGGCAAATCGCCTGTCCGGCATTGTGGCCTTCAGCACATCGTAAGGGATGCGCGCCAAGTCCAACATCTCGGCCTCTAAGAGAAACATTGTTATGCTTGCCAAGTAGTCGAGATATTGGGCGTCACCTTCTTTCCCCTTTTCAACACACGCCATCGCCGCCGGGAGCACTTTAGCGATGGTGGCCTCATCCTTTTGGGGCGGCACTTCTCTTATTAGCCCCTGGGCTGATGCCTCCCTTATTAGCTCGATATAGTACTGCCTTTGCCCCCCATGCGGAGGAGACGGTAGCAACGCGAGAGCATCCTGGTACGAATGCTGCTTTACAAGAAATGAGAATAGCGCTTGACGTCGCCTCTCTTTCTCCCAACTCCGCGACGAATCCTCCGATACTGACTTATCGATCATATTGGCCGCGCGCAAAGTCAAGTCACGGGCAGCGGCTAATTCCCGTCGCTCGATCAAACGGGAAGCCTCTCTCAGCAGGTCGTCGAAGTTGTCCGGCTGCAGTGGCGGATCAAGTTCGCGCGCCAGCTCCATTTGTCCAGAGCGGGCAAAATAGCTCGCTAGCCCATCGAGGGTGTGGCGGATCTCAACATCAGGAAGATTATCGTTTGCAAACGCTATCGCAGCGGCCGGGCCGCTGCATCGAGCGATTGCCTTTACCGAAGGCAGTGCAGGACCAAAGTATTGCTTTCCCCGTTCCGCGGTAAACGCTTTGGAGACGCCTTCGAGCCTTCTCGCAAGCGATTGCCCCATACGTCTTTTATCTTGCTGATCCGCAGCACAGAGCTTCTGGGCAATCGCCGCCCAAATTGTCGCTTTTTGGTTCTCTTTCGAAACGTGACTGGCCGCTCTTTCTGCACCGGCTAGATCGTCATGATCCACTCGCGCCATGCCAAGGTCGTGCCGAAAATCATGCTGATATTTGTCGTCTTGCTGCAACACGAAATGTTCGGCTGCTTCGTCCTCCCCGGCCTCGACGAGCTGTCTCACCAATCCACGACCGTAGACGGCATACGGCTCCCCGAATTCAACGCGGGTAAGTAGAGGGCGAACCTTTTCCAGAACTCCCGGGACGCGATCCGCGCGGCCGACCTCTTTAAGGACCTGGGCTAGCTCCAGGAGCATGTTCGCTTGGGCAAATCGCCCGGTCGCCGCCTCGGCTGTAGACGTGGCCGCCTCGATCGCCGCGGTCTGACTCTCCGCAGACCAACGGAACGGTTTCGCCTCCGCCTGGAAAAGCGGCAATAAACTGACGAGGCCGATGAGCAACGTAGGGCCGATGGCCGTGCAAAATGTTTCGCGTGTCTTGCGGATCACCCTCATACGCCCCCCGGCTTCTTGAGAACCGCGCCCTTCCCATCGCTCTAATCAATTAGCGTCGGCGCCGCTACCACGCCGGGCCCCGTTCCTTATCCCCGCCGCTTTAATTCCGCCGGATTTGAGCATTTAGTGCACCCGACGCCACGTGTCCGGGCTCGCTGAGACCCGGCTGGCGCGCTCCGCTCTGCGGTCGCGTGTTCCGCGTCATACGAACCGAGGTTGTAGCTCAGTGGCAGAGCATCCGGATATCCGGGAGGTCGGGGGTTCGATTCCCTTCAGCTTCACCAGCGGCTAGCTCAATTGGTTAGAGCACAAGACTTTTAATCTTGGGGTCGTGGGTTCAACTCCCACGTCGCACGTCCTTTCCAGGGACACCCGCTTCGGCGGGCTCAACAAAATGAGGAAGCCGGCCAGCTTCCCGGCCCGCGAGGGCAAGCGTCGTGGCGCTATGCGCCGGAGCGGATACCGCCCGGCCGCTAAGCCGGAGCCCGGGCACCGGCACTCTCGGCCCTCGGGCGGAAAGTGGACGCAACCCGGAGTGAAAGGCGGTGCGGCCAGGCTTAAGCTCCGGCCCGCGACTTGCGGCGTGGGTGGCCGGCCGGCAACCTTCAAGCTGATTGCGTGGAGTGCGTGATGCGAAAGTATGGATTTTGGTTCGATGTCGTCGTCAGGGACGACGAGCGCGGATTTTTGAGCCGTGACGGACGCTTCGTGCGGCTGCTGCCGCCGGGCCGTTTCACGTCATTCGATCCGGCTCACCAGCTCAGTGTCGAGGTGGTGAAAGTCGTGCGCGCCGAGATCGCCACGGAGCGCGCGCTGCTGATGCAGCGGACGCACCGGCCGGTAGCCGAACAGAATTTCGAGATCGTGCAGGCAGGTCCAACCGAGGTCGCCATCGTCTCTTTCGACGGCGAGCCCAAGCACCTCGTGCCGCCGAACACGACGCGCGCCTATTGGAAGGCGCTGACCAGCGTCGACGTCGAGCTGATCGACACCGAGAACGAGCTCCGCGTTGCCAAGCGCTACCTCGACAAGCTCGACCCGGCGCGCAGCGCCGGCGCCATCGCCTTCGCGGTTGTCGAGGCGCACGAGGCGGGCCTGCTGATGGTCGACGGCGAGCTGAAAGAGCGGCTGCCGCCGGGCCGGCATGCCTTCTGGCAGGTCGGGCGATCGGTGAAGATCACCAAGGTCGACCTGCGACCGCAACCGCTCGAGGTGACGGCGCAGGAGATCCTGACCAAGGACCGCGTCGGCATTCGCGTGACGCTGACCGCCTTCACCAAGGTAACCGACCCGGAGAAGGCGGCGCTGGCGACAGCCGACGTGTCGGCGACGCTCTACCGCCTCATCCAGTTCGCCATCCGCGAGGCGGTGGCGACGCGCACCTTGGACGAGATCCTCGCCGCTCGCGACACCATCGATCAGGAGGTGCGCGCGTTCGTCTCCGAGCGGGCGCGCGGGCTTGGCGCCGAAGTTGGCGAGATCGGCGTCAAAGATGTGATCCTCCCGGGCGACGTACGCGAGCTTCTGAACAAGGTGGTCGAGGCCGAGCGCGTGGCGAAGGCCAACCTCATTCGCCGGCAGGAGGAGACGGCGGCGACGCGGTCGCTGCTCAACACCTCCAAGCTGATGGAGGACAACCCGCTGCTGCTCCGCTTGAAGGAGCTCGAGGCGCTGGAGAAGCTGGTCGAGAAGGTCGGCCGCATCGATCTGCATGCCGGATCGGGCACCGGCGGATTCGAGGCGCTGCTGCAGAACCTCTACAGCCTCGGTCGCGCCAACAAGGACGGCAAGGACGAATAAGGCCGGCGCCGTGAGCGCCGGCCTCAAATACTCATTCCGCCGAAAGGCTCGATCAGTGCACCGGCAGCGGCGGCGCCGCGCCCGCTTGCTTGGCTGGCTCTGCCGGATACTTCTTGGCGACAGCCTTGGCCGGCGCCGCGACTTCACCCTGAAGCGCCTCGGCCATCAGGCTGCCGAGGCAGCCATAGCTGAAATCGTTGGGGTGGAACTGGTCGGCAGCAAGAAGCTGCTGCGGCGTGTATTGCGCGCTGGTGACGAGATTTTTCATGATCGCGAAGCGCTGCAGGATCGGGATGCGGCGCTGCTCGGCGATCTGGCGCATGGCGACGAGGAAGCGCGGGAAGTCGCGCACTTTTTCGGCCTTGGGGAAATACTGCATGTCGAGCAGAACGACGTCGATACCGGCGCGCTGCAATTCGTCGACGCCGGCAATGACCGTTTCGCGGAACTTGTCGACGGAGACGTAGCGCATCGCGTCGTTGACGCCCGTCTGCCAAATGACCAGCGTCGGCTTGCGCCCGATCACGTCCTTCTTGATCCGCCGCAGCATGTCCGTGGCGAGCTGGCCGCCGATGCCCAGGTTCTCGACGGTGATCTTGCTCTGCGGAAAGCGCTGCAGCAGTTCGGCCTGCAGTTTCACCGGGTAGCAGGCCTTGGGGCTCGACGCGCCGATGCCCTGCGTGCTCGACGAGCCGAGCGCCACGATGCGCACGGGCTCGCCCTTGGCCAGTGCCGCGGCGAATTTCGGAAGCGGAGCGTCAAAACGCACAAGCGCAGCCGGCGCTTGACAGCGCGGGCTGGCTTCTGCTGCTTGTGAAGATATCAGGACTAGGCCGGCGAGGCTTGCACACCCGAGCCGCGCCGCTCCGTGAAGAACCTTTGAACCGACTGTACGAAAACCCAATCCGTGCCGCGGTTGCGCTGTGCAAGAGCCCATGCCATCCCCAACAGAATCCCGATGCCGATGATGTTGACCAGGATCTGTAAGGCGAGTCCATAGCCGGCTTCAACAAGGACAACCCAACCAACGAAGGACAGAATAGTCCCGACGCTGAAGATTTCCAGTGAGTGCCGCCCCAAGCGCCCAATACCCGTGGCCCAAGCGCGAGTAAGCCATTGGGTTTGGGGCGACAGTAAGATCAGCGCCAGGTATCCGAGTGCGACAACGTGAAGGAGACGCCAGCCGGATAGATACGTTTTATCGACATTGCCGAGCATATCGGGCGAGAACAGACGCGCCTTCTCCAAGCCCGGGATCTGAGTCCACGGCGCGACGAAGAGGAAGGCAAACGCGACGTAGCCGAGCGCGAGCCACATCAGCGGACGCGACACGGGAAGCGGACCCTGGCGGCTGAAGTGCGCGGTCAGCGCGCCGATGGTGATCAAGAGCTGCCAAGCAAATGGATTGAACACCCACCCATTCGGATGGATGAGGCTCGGCAAGTTCATCGACAGGAGGTTGGCGGCAGCCCACAGGCCGACAGACAAGACGAGCGCCTGCCACGGATTGCGCTGGATGAGCCACAGCACGAACGGCACCCAGACCATCATCAGCACGACGTAGAGCGGCAGGATGTTGAGCGAGTTCGGCTGGTTGACGAGCAGCGCCGCCATCACGGTCGAGCGCGCCGGATCGAGCGAGAAAACGTGCACGCCGATGTTCTGGGCGTAGCTGAAGTTGCCGAAGTAGCTCGCGGCGGACGTCAGGCCGATACTGCAGATGACGATCAGCGCCAAGTGCCAAATGTATATGTCACGCACGCGGTCGAAGACGCGGTTCAAACCCGCCTTGAAGCCCTGTCCCTCGAATACGCGCGAGTAGGCGAGCACGGCGGAAAAGCCGGCGAGCAGGACGAAGACCTCTGCTGCATCGGAGAAGCCGAAGTTGCGTAGCGTGAACTTGGCGAGCACGTTGTCCGGAACGTGGTCGACAAAAATGAAAAGCAGGGCCAAGCCGCGAAAGAAATCGATTCGCAGATCGCGCTGTGCACCGGAGCTTGAGACGCTCGTCGGCATGGTTTTTTTCACCTGACCGCTAGCGAGATAAAAGGACGCCAAACGGGCGAGTTTGCACGTCCTGGCGGAGCGAACAACGCGACATGACAGTCGCGAGTTCCTGCATCGAATTGCGGCGTGATAGGGGCTTGGGCATGGGTTCGGTCTCGATTGCGCTGCCGGTGCGTCAGGAATCCGACTGCCTCTGGCGCATCCGCCACACACAAGCACCGGCCGCATGAACCGAACCTGAACCCGCTCGGATCAAAGCCCATACACCACGGCGCCGCCCGTCAGCCCGGCTCCGGCGGCGCACATCAAGATCCGTTGGCCGCGTGCAAACCGGTTGCTGCCGCCGGCCACGGAGAGGGTGAGAGGAATTGTTGCCGCCGAGCTGTTGCCGTATTCGGCAACCGAGGCGACGACCTTGTCGTCCGGCACACGCAGCTCGCGGGCGACTGCGGTGGTCATCCGCCCATTGGCTTGGTGCGGAACGAAATAGTCGACGTCCGCCATGCCTATCCCGGCCTTGTCGAGGGCCAGACGTGAGGCCGACGCCATCATATCGACGGCACGCGCGAACACCGCCCGGCCGTCGGGAATCGTCATCCACGTATCCTCGATCGGCAACTCGGGCGCGAATGGGCGCCGGCTCCCGCCCGCCGGAATACCGATGAGGCCGTAGCCGGAGCCGTCCGCCGCGAGCTTGGCACCCAGTACTCCGGTCCCTGGGGTCGCGGTCGGCGCAACGATCACCGCACCGGCCGCGTCGGCGAAGAGAATGCAGCTCGCCCGCTCGCTGGGATTGGTGCGGCGCGAAAGGATGTTGGCGGCCACGACCAGGACGGGCGCATCGTGGGTTCGTGCGAACCCATCGGCCAGCGTCAAGGCGTAGAGGAAGCCGGCGCAGGCCCCGGCCATATCGATGCCGCCCGAGTTGCTTAGACCTAGCCGATGCGCCAGCAGCGGCGCGGATGGCGGAAGCAGTTGATCGGGGGTGCTGGTCGCCAGCAGAGTGAGCGCGACGTCCTTGCGGTCGATGCCAGCCTGAACCAGAGCCATCTCGCTCGCCGGGACGGCCATGTCGGTCAGCGCCTCGCCGTCGGCGGCATAGCGGCGCTCCTCGATGCCCGTGCGCCGCTTGATCCACCCAGGCTCGAGGCCGAGGCGGGCTTCGATCTCGGCGTTGCCGACGCGCCGCTCGGGCACGTAGTGGCCGAAACCGACGATCGTCGAGCCGGCGCTCATGACGACCCGCCCGCCAACGCATCCGGCGCGTCTGCGATCGCGGCGTACACGAGGTCGAGGTCGGCCGAGCTGACGCAGTAAGGCGGCATCACATAGATCGTATTGCCGAGCGGCCGCAGCAGCACCTCGCGCTCGAGGAAGAAGCGCGCGAGCCGCGGGCCGACCCCGGCGAGGTAGCCGGCATCCGGCACCTGCAAATCGATCGCCGTGATCGTGCCGATCTGGCGCGCGCAGGCGAAACGGTCGTCGCCCGCAAGCGCAGACAGACGCTCGGTCTGCATGGCGGCGAGCGCCGCAAGTCGCTCGCCCATAGGCTCGGTTTGCCAGATGTCGAGATTGGCCACGGCAGCGGCGCAGGCGATGGGGTTCGCCGTGTAGGAGCTCGAATGGAAAAATGTCTTGGCCCGGTCGGTAGAGTGGTGTGCCTCGAAGATCGGCGAGGTGCACAGGGTCGCGGCCAAGGGGAGCGACCCGCCGGTGATCCCCTTCGCCGTGCATAAGATGTCGGGCGCGACCCCGGCCTTGCCGCACGCGAACGGCTCGCCGGTGCGCCCCCAGCCGGTCATCACTTCGTCGGCGATGAACAAGGCGCCATGCGCTTCCGCGACCCGCTTCAGCTCGCGCAGCACGTGCTCACTATAGATGCGCATGCCGCCGGCCCCGAGAATGAGCGGTTCGACGATCAGCGCAGCGACCGGCTCGGTGGCACAGGCGGCGTCGAAGGCGTCGATCGTTGCCTGCTCACGGCCCTCAGCGGGGAATGGGATGCGAGCCACGTCGAACAGCAGCGGCTCGTACGTGGCGCTGAACACGCCGCGCGCTCCGACCGACATGCCGCCAACGGTGTCGCCGTGGTAGCCGTACTCCAACGCCACGATGCGCTGGCGCGGAGCGCCAATGTTGCGGAAGTAGCCGAGCGCCATCTTCAACGCCACTTCCACCGAGGTCGATCCGCTGTCGGAATAGAACACGTGCGCAAGGCCCACCGGCACCATCTCGATGAGGCCGCGCGCCAGCATCTCCGCCGGGGCATGCGTAAAGCCGGCGAAGATCACCTGGTCGAGCCGCCGCGCCTGCTCCTCGATGGCCCCGACGATACGCGGATGACAGTGCCCGTGTGTCACCACCCACCACGACGATATGGCGTCGAGGATCAGGCCGCCGTCGCGCGTCTTTAGCCAAGCGCCGCGCGCGCCGCTGACCGGAACCATCTCCGGTTGCAAGGCATGCTGGGTGAAGGGATGCCAGATCGGGCTGGCGTTGCCGCTCGTCATGCCGTCACCGGCGCGAGGAAGTCGGCGACAAAGAAGTTGGCGGCGAAGGCGGAGCGCAACGTCTCGCTGTCGAGCGGATCGACGATCGGCAGGCGCCCGAGGCGATGCACGCCGCCCATCTCGGCAATCGTGCCCTCCGAATCTGCGTTCTCGTCGCCGACGAACGCGACGCCCAGCAGAGGAACGCTGCGCCGCCGAAGCGCTTCGATCGACAGGAGCGTGTGATTGATCGTGCCCAGGCGCGTCGCGGCCACGAGCACGACTGGCGCGCGCCAGCGCGCGAACAGCTCGATCTGCAGGTAGCTCCGGGTCAGCGGCACCAGCAAACCGCCGGCGCCTTCGATGACAACCGCACGCTCGTGGCTCAACGGGGCCCCGGCAAGCCCCTCGATGTCGAGGACGATGCCGTCGCGCTCGGCGGCAAGGTGCGGCGAGGCAGCCGTCGTCAGGCGGTATACCTCGGGGAGTATGCGTCCTGCGGGCAAGCCGGATAAACGCTGGACGAGATCGGAGTCGGTCTCGCCGTCGAGGCCGGCCTGAACCGGCTTCCAGTAGTAGCCGTCGAGCGCGCCGACCAAGGCGGCCGCGAAGATCGTCTTGCCAACGTCGGTGTCAGTCCCGGTGACGACGATTGCCGATCTCATGCGTCGAGCCTCTTCAGCTCCTCGGCGAGCGTCTTCGCCATCTCGGCGACCTGCGCCTCGTCGACGTTGAGCGTCAGCGACAGGCGCAGGCGCGCCGTACCTTCCGGCACCGTCGGGGGGCGCACGGCACGAATGTCAAATCCGCGTCCCTGCATGGCGGCGGCGAGGCGGGTCGCCCGCTCGTCGGCGCCGACAATCACTGGCTGTATATGCGTGCCGGACGCCTGCACGCCGCAGCTCTCCGCCAGACGCGCACCGGCGAAGGTGACGAGCGCACTGAGCTTCTCTCGCCGCGCCGCGTCGAAGCGGCAGATGATGAGTGCCGCGCGTACGATCGCTGCCATCAGCGGCGACGGCGCCGTCGCATAGATGAACGGCCGCGACCGGTTCACGACGTAGTCGCACAGCACCTGCGGGCCCGTGAGGAGTGCGCCCATGCTGCCGAGGCCCTTGCCGCACGTGTGCAAGGCGATGACGTTGCTACGGCCTTCCAGGTGTGCGCCGAGCCCGCGGCCCGCCGGGCCAAGGGCACCCGTCGCGTGGGCCTCGTCGATGACCAGCACGCCGCCATGCCGCTCGACGATGGCCGCGAGGTCGTCGAGCGGCGCGACGTCGCCATCCATGCTGTAGAGGCTTTCAACCGCGATCCACGGCGTGCCGGTGCCGCCCGCCACCCGCCAATCCTTGATGACGTCCTCGAATGACTGCGCCTCGTTGTGGCGCGCTTCGGCGCGCTCCGCCTTACCCATGCGCATGCCGTCGTGAACCGACGCGTGGATCAGCGCATCGTGGACGACGAGATCGCCACGCTGCGGCAGCGTCGAAAACAGCGCGACGTTGGCGATGAAGCCTCCGCCGAAGAACAATGCACTCTCGGCACCGAAGAACGCCGCCGCCTCGGATTCCAGCGCCTCGTGCTCGCGATGGTTGCCGCGCAAGAGCCGCGACGCGCCCGAGCCGATCGGCACGCCGCGCTCGAGGGCGGCACGTGCCGCATCCCTCAATTCGGACGAGGAAGCGAGCGCCAAGTAGTCGTTGGAGCTGAAGTCGACACCGGCGATCGGGGCAAGTGCCCGGCGGCGTCCGCGTCGCGTCAGCGCTTCGAGCGCGCGCTCATGACTCTTGTACATCATCCTGCTCGCACGAGCCGGTCTCGAGCTCGAGCGGCCTCAGGCCCAGCTTGTCGAAAAGCACGGCGTCGCTGTCCTCGCCGGGATTGTCGGCGGTGAGCAGCGTATCGCCGCAGAAGATCGAGTTGGCGCCAGCGAAGAAGCACAACGCCTGCGTCTCGTCGCTCATCTGCGTACGCCCGGCGGAGAGGCGCACGAAGGATTGCGGCATGAGAATGCGGGCAAGCGCGATGGTACGCACGAAGGCGATGCCGTCGATCTTCTCGACATTGGCGAGAGGCGTGCCCGGAATGGCGATCAGCATGTTGATGGGCACGCTCTCGGGGTGCTGCGGGAGGTTCGCCAGCGTGACCAACATGTCGACGCGGTCCTCGGGCTCCTCGCCCATGCCGACGATGCCGCCCGAGCAGACCTTGATGCCGGCTTCGCGCACGCGCTCCAGCGTCTGCAGGCGGTCAGCGAACGTGCGGGTGGTGATCACCTTGCTGTAGTAGCGCTCGGACGTATCGAGGTTATGGTTGTAGTAGTCGAGGCCGGCGTGCTTCAGCTTACCGACGTCGTCGTCGGACAGCATGCCGAGGGTCATGCACGTTTCCATGCCCATCGCCTTGACGCCTTCGACCATGGCGGCCAGCACATCCATGTCGCGGTCCTTGGGCGAGCGCCACGCGGCACCCATGCAGTAGCGGGTCGCACCCTGCTCCTTAGCCTTGCGGGCCTCGGCGAGCACCTTCTCCACCTCCATGAGCTTGCTGGCTTTGAGGCCCGATGCGTGGTGTGCCGACTGGCTGCAATACCCGCAATCTTCTGCACACCCGCCGGTCTTGATCGACAGAAGGCGGCTCATCTGCACGGAGTTGGGGTCGAAGTAGCGCCGGTGGATGGTCTGCGCCTTGAACAGCAGGTCGTTGAATGGCGCGTCGTAGAGGGCTTGGGCCTCTTCGCGGGTCCAGTCATGGCGCACCGAACGGTCAGCCGATTGGCTCGTGGCGCCCGACGGAGACGTCCGCAGTTCCAACATGTGAAGATTGCTCCCTCGCTGGGCGGGCCGTGCGCGCCGCTTCTGAGGGATGTTTGCACCGGGGCGGGCCGGCGCCGCAAGATCAATCGGCGTGGAGCGACAAGTGGTTGAGAAGGTGGCCCCGCCAGGAAGGGGAGGATCACCCGGCGGGGCTATCTGACCAGGGGCTTGCGAAGGGGGGCGACGCGTTCCTTGGTCAGGGCAATCGGATCCCGTAACAATTTACGCATTTGTTACGAAATAACGCGGGCAGCACGGCATGAGCATCTTGCGCCCGCATGCCGCACTATGAAGTGAAGCCGTGAAATAAACGTGGACAAACAGAAGGCCTCGTCATCCATCTATGCTATAGTTAACTGAGATTATTATGCTCTACTGCAGACTTTCGGCACAATCGTAGCAAGTGGCGAGTGCATCCTCTGTAGTGCAGACCTTTTGATTTTTAGCACTCGCAAATCTCGACACGCGGCCGGCCAAGTCCAGGGCTTACGTGTCCGTATTTTCGGTCAGAAGGTGAGGTTTTCAACCTACGAGGGCTTCCATGACGGTTGTAGGACGTTTCTCCACACGGCCCCTCTACCTTCAGGTGAAGGACATGCTGATCCAGCGCATCGCGGCAGGTGCCTGGAAGCCCGGTGCGGCCATCCCCAACGAGATCGAGCTATCCCGTGAGCTCGGCATCAGCGTCGGAACCGTACGCAAGGCCCTCGACGAGATGGAGAGCGAGCGGCTGATCTCCCGCCGCCAGGGACGCGGCACCTTCGTCATCGACCAGACCTCCAACGAGCATGCGGTCCGCTTCAGCAATATCCGCGATGCCAACGGGATTCGGATTACGGGTGAGGTCGAAAGCTGCTCCGTCGCGGCGGCCGCGGCGAGCGATGTCGAAAGCCGCCGGCTGCAGCTGCGCACCGGCGAGCCGATCTTCCACATCCATCGCGTCCGCACGCACAATGATGCGCCGCTGATGGTCGAGGACGCGACCGTCCCGCAGTCCCGCTTTCCTGGCTTGCCGCAGGAAGAGGACGTCACCCTGAGCATCGTCGTTCTCGCCCATCGCTACGGGGTGCTTCTGGCACGCGCAGAAGAGAAGGTTGGCGCCACCGCCGCCAAAGGCGGGATCGCCAAGGCCCTGAAAGTGGCGGAAGGCACGCCGCTATTGACGCTCGACAGCGTCGTCTACGCGATTGACGGCCGGCCGATCGAGTGGCGCGTGGCGCACTGCCACCTCAGCGACGACCACTACTTGGCCGAGATGAGCTGACCGGGTTGCGTTCAGCTGCCCAGTCCGAGCGCCCGCGCCATGGCGCGGAACACGAAGGTGTTGTCGACGCGACCGCGGAACGCGTCGGCCCCGGGGCCAGAAGCCGTCAGCACCACATCGTCGGCGGCGTGCACGCCGGTGCGAGCCGTAAATGGCAGATTGCCGATTTTTCGCGCCGCCCCTGGCTTGCAGTATTCCTCGTTGGCGACTGCCGGCTGCTTGTCACCCTCTGCTGAAGCCGTCGGCGCCGTCGGCTGGTTCTCGCCGGCGAGGTATGGCTTTCCCGGATCGCAGTAGTCGGGATAGGCGGCAAATACCATGGCCAGCCGCCGGGAGACCTCGACCGTCGCCGGATAGCCTTCGGCATCAGGCGCCGGATAGTTCGGAAATTGCGCTGCCGAGTAGGTTTGCAGGCGATCGCGCAACTGCTCGCCCTTGCTATCGTCATAGGTGCCGATGATCGACACCGGATGCGCGTGATCGGGCACGACGATGATCAGGGTATCGTTGTTCTTGGCCGCAAAATCCTTGGCGAGCTTCACCGTATTGTCGAGCATGATGGTGTCGTAGACGGCGCGTTCCCAGTCGAGCGAATGGCTGTACTTGTCGATGCGGCCGGCCTCGACCATCAACAGAAAACCCTTGTCCGAGCGCGACAGAACCGCAAGCGCGGCGCGCATCTCGTCGGTCAGATCGGGCTGGTCAGGGAACTTGGCGACCGTTCCCTTCTTGAGGAACTTACGGTCGAGCGAGCCGTCTATGTTCTTGTCGTTGAAGAGGCCGAGCAGCTTCGTTGTCTCGGGCTTGGCGGCGGCCGCGGCGAGCTGCGTTGCCGTATCGACGAACGTGTAGCCCGCCTCCGCGAATTTCTCGATGTAGTTTTGGTTGTCCTCTCGCTTCGCACGCGCTTCGCCCTTGGGAAGAAAGTTCGGCGTGCCGCCGCCCAATATGACTTCCGGCTGGAGCGAATAGAACATGCGCACAATGTTGTTGTAGTCAGTGCGTTTTCGCGTGTGTGCAACCATGCCGGCGGGCGTCGCATCCTCGATTTCGGTGTCGGTCACGACACCGACCGCGATCCCCAGCCGTCGCTTGGCGAGTTCGGCTATCGTCTCGATGTTGGGATGCCCGAGCGTGCTGCTGTTCAGCGCACAGTAGACTCCGAGGGCGTTGACGCAGGTCTTGTGGCCCGTGGCGTAGGCCGTCATGGCATTGGCACTGTCGGTGACGATGGAATCGGTCCCCGACGTCGACACCAGCGCCATGTGGGGCATGTCATCCATGGCGAGCTCGCCGCCGTAGCGGCCTTCGACGATGCCCTTGGATAGCATGCGCGCCGCGGTGCGGTGCGCCATCGACATGCCGTCGCCGATGAGCAAGATCACGTTCTTGGCGAGACGTCCTTCGGGCGTCCCGTACACAGTCCAGGTGACGGTGGCACGCTTGTCGCCTGCGGTCGCCTCGACGATCGCCGTACAGGGTTTCGCCATCCGCACACCGCGGATCCAGTAGGCGGTGTGACCGAGGTCGTCCTCGTCGACGGCGATCAAAGGCTCGCGGCCGAGCACCTTGGCCGCGTCTTCGCCGTCGATGGTCACCTTGATGTCCGAAGCAGCAACTGCACCGGGAAACTCGACCTTGAAGTCGAAGCTCGCGCCGGTGAGGATCTGCGCTCTATCGATCGGATAGATGGTCTGGCCGACAGCGGCGGATGCGAGGGCGCTCAACGCCACGAGGGCGCGAATGATCGACTGCATGGGGCTGGCGTCTAATCCCGACCTGTCCAGCCACGGGCCTTAGCCCCGCGGCGTGAAGCGTATGTGACAGAGCCGGAGGGGCGCCCTCTCAGAAGTCTTGGCAAACACAACGTTAAGGTCGGCGTGGAATTTCCGCGAACGGCATTCAATGCGTGGAGTATTCCGGTACCACTTTGCTAACGAATACCAGCGGCAACCATTGAAATTGTGTTTGTTTGATTTCAAGTCTTGGACATTCGCGCCGGCGGGGAGGCCAGTTGCGATGCCTGGGGGAGCCAAGCACACGGCTGCCCGTTGGAAGGCGATGGGGGCTTACAATGACGGACGTGCTGAACCGACAGCTATTCGGTCTACTCGCTAAAAACAAAGTCCTGAGGATCAAGGGCTACTCGCTCGCCTACGACACGGACGGCGGCATCGTGATCGACCGCGCCGGTCATGTGCATGGCATCTGGAGCCACGATGCCCGCAGCTACACCTGGGTCTCGCCCGGCAATACCGAGCCCAAGTTCCGGACTCGAGACGCGAAGTCGGCGGTTCTCTACACGGTCGTGGTGCTGGCGCAGGATTGAGCGCGGCGGTGCGGCTCAGTTCGCTTTTTCGGGCAACCGGGGAAGCGCCATGATCTCGACGCCCTCCTCAACCAAGGAGCGCGCCTCGTCGGACGAGGCGGTCCCGCGGATGGCGCGCTGCTCGACCTCTTTATAGTGGATCTTGCGCGCCTCCTCCGGGAAGCGGCTGCCCACGTCCTCAGAATTGGATTCGAGCACCTGCCGCACTGCGCGCACCAAATTGCGATAGCGCGCCGGGGCCTCCTCCTCGGAGACGTCACCACGCGACCGCGCGGCGACATTGGGGGCCATGATCGACTTCCCGACCTCGCAGCTATTGCACTCGGGGCAGCAGATCTGCGCACCTGCCGATTGCACATCGTAAGACGCGCTCGAAGCGAACCAGGCTTCGAACTCGTGGGCATTAGCGCATTGCAGGCGGTAGCGGATCACGACGCAACCTCGTTTGGCGGCGTATCTGCGGCATATACCACGTCAAACGGCCGGTCGTGCCGCAGCGACGGCACCTGGCGACGAACATCCTCCAGGCGTTGCAATTCCACATCGGCGAACGTGACTGCAGGCTGAACGTCCGCCTCCGCCAGAACTTCCCCCCATGGAGAAATGACCAGGCTGTGACCGAAAGTTTCCCTGCCATTCTCGTGACATCCGCCCTGTCCGGCAGCGAAAACGTAGCACTGGTTTTCAATCGCCCGCGCCCTGAGCAGGGTATGCCAATGGGCGAGGCCGGTCGGTTTGGTAAACGCCGCGGGAACGGCAAGAAAACGGGCTCCGGCCTTGGCCAGCGCCCGATGCAGGTGCGGAAACCGCAGGTCGTAGCAGATGGTCATGCCGAGCTGCCCCCACGGAAGCGCGGCGACCACCGCCTCATGCCCGGGCTCGTAGCTGGCGCTTTCCCGGTAGGATTCGCCGCCCGGCAAGTCGACATCGAACATGTGGATCTTGTCGTAGCGGGCGTCTATGCGCCCCTCAGGCGAAATGAGCAGCGAGCGGTTGACGGGCCGGCCGCGCTCGCCGACGAGCGCCAGCGAGCCGACGTGCAGCCAGATGCCGAGCTCGCGCGCCAGAAAGCGGAACTGCGTCACGCCCGGATCGTCGACCTCCGGCTTGATCGCTGCCAGAAGCCGCTCGCGGTCGAGTTCGAGGATATTGGTCATCTCGGGCGTCTGCACATACTGCGCTCCGCCCCGCGCCGCCGCGCGGATCAGCTCGGTCGCCGCGGCGATGTTGCGATCGACCATGCGCCCGGCGCACATCTGCACGAGGCCGACGCGAAACGACTTGGGTGTGTCCGACATGGCGGGCAACCTCTCTGAATGCCGCCGGTACGGCCGATACGAACGCTAAGCCGTGAGCAGCGAGTCGAGCTTGCCTTCGCGATCGAGAGTATAGAGATCGTCACAGCCGCCGACGTGCCGCTCGCCGATCCATATCTGCGGAACCGTATAGCGACCGCCGGCCCTCGCGCTCATCTCGGTGCGCAGCGCCCGTTCGCTGACGTCGATCTCCTCGAACGCGGTGATGCCCTTCTTGCGGAGCAGCTCCTTGGCCATGTGGCAGTAGGGGCAGAAACGGGTGGTGTAGACGGTAACCTTGGGCATGGAATTAGAAGGGTCCCCTTTCCTGCACCAATCGCACTGCCGCGCCGGTGCTCCACCGAAGATTTAGTACCTCCGCGGCGCGTAGCAAAGTGCGCCAACTGCCTAGGCGGCTTTATTCACCGTCGATTTCAAGGCGACAGGAAGGCGGGATCGGTAACCATGGCCAGCGCCAGCACGTCCACCCGCGCTGCCCCCGCTCGCTTCAGCGGCCGGGCACAGGCACGCACCGTGGCACCCGTCGTGATGACGTCGTCGATGAGCACGATATTGGCACCAGTCAGCGCGCCACCCTGACCGGGTGCCACGGCGAATGCGCCGGCGACGTTGTCGCGCCGCTGCTGGCGGCTGAGGCCGACCTGCGGGGCCGTGCGCCGCGCGCGAACCAGCACCGCGGGTGCATACTGTACCCCGGTTAACCGGGCCACCTCCTGCGCCAGGATCGCCGATTGATTGAACCGCCGTGCGGCCAGCCGCAGGCGCGTGAGCGGCACCGGGATGACGAGGTCGGCGTCGGTCAGCAGTGCGCTGCCGGCGTCGACTAGCCACCGGCCGAAGACGCGCCGCGCATCGTGCCGGTCGCGGAACTTGAGGTCATGGACGAGTTCGCGCATCACGCCGTCGAAGCGGGCCACGGCGCGGGCGCGATCGTAGTCGGGCGGATCGGCCTCGGCGGCGGCGGAGACCATCGTGCCTCCGATGTCGAACGGCAGCGGTATGCCGAGCCGGTCGCACAGCGGCGGGCGGATGAAGGCGATGTCAGCCCAGCAACGGGCGCACATCGCATTATGGGCTGCCAAGGGCCGATGGCAGGCGAGGCAGAGCGGCGGCACCACGAGATCGGCTGCCGTAGCGACGGCAGCTCGCAATGCGCCGACGGCGCTCCTCCCCCAGTGCAGCATGTTGCCCGTTCAGCTGGCCAAGTGCCCCTCGAGCGAGCATGGTAGCGCGGCCCCGCACCCACCGCGAGCACGCATCGTTCCGGAAGCCTGCATTGCCCCCGCCCGACCCCGTCCGCATATTCGACCGCGCACTACTGGCTCAACGCTGGAGACGCGTGGTCGGCGCTGCGGCGCAGCATGACTTTCTCCTGGCACGCGTTGCCAATGAGCTCGCGGATCGTCTGGGCATCGTGCAGCGGCGCTTTCCGCTTGCGGTGAACGTCGGCGCGCATCACGGGCTGCTCTCGCGGCGCCTCCGCGGGCTGGCCGGCATCGAACGCATCGTCGACGTCGACTCGACTGCGCAGCTTCTCACCGACGCCGTCGACATGCGCGTCGTCGCCGACGAGGAGGCACTACCCTTCGCCGATGCCTCAATCGATCTCATCGTGTCGGCATTGTCGCTGCAGCTCGTCAACGATCTGCCGGGCACGCTCGTGCAGATGCGCCGCGCCCTCAGGCCCGATGGCCTGCTGCTGGCGGCGCTGCTTGGTGGCGCGACATTGCACGAGCTTCGCGATGCGTGGCTCGCGGCGGAAGCTGAGATCAGCGGGGGCGCCTCGCCGCGCGTTGCTCCCTTCGCCGACGTGCGCGACTTGGGTGGACTTTTGCAGCGCGCCGGCTTCGCCTTACCGGTGGTCGATTCCGAGACGGTCACCGTCACCTATGCCGATCCCTTGTCGCTCATGCACGAGATCAAGGCGATGGGTGCGAGCAACATGCTGGTCGCGCGCCGCCGTCAGCCGGTGACGCGTGGCCTCGTCCTGCGCGCCGCTGAAATCTACGCTGATCGCTTCGGGGCAGCCGACGGGCGGGTACCGGCGACCTTCGAGATCGTCACGCTCACGGCCTGGGCGCCGGACGAGAGCCAGCCAAAGCCGCTTCGCCCCGGATCGGCACAGACGCGGCTTGCCGATGCGCTCGGCGTCAAAGAGGGAAAGCTCAAAGAGTAGCGCTCAGCCGAGGAGGTCGCGCAGTGGCGCGATCAGCGGCTCGTCGGCCGGCGGCATCGGGTAGTCCTTGAGACGCAGCGGCCGCACCCAGGCGATCTCCTGCCCCTCGCGCGGTTCGACCGTGCCATCCCACTGGCGGCAGAGATAAAGCGGCATCAGCAGGTGAAACTTCTCGTACGAATGGCTGGCGAACGTCACCGGGTGCAGGCACGTCGGGCAGACGTCGATGCCGAGCTCCTCGAAGAGCTCGCGCCGCAGTGCCACTTCGGGCGTCTCGCCGGCCTCGACCTTGCCGCCGGGAAACTCCCACAGCCCCGCCATCGACCGGCCCGGGGGGCGGCGCGTGATGAGGATGCGGTTGTCGACATCGACGATAGCGGCGGCGGCCACAAGCAGAATGGGCTGGCTCATGGCCAGCCCATACCCGAGGTTCGCGTTGGTGGGTAGTGCCTCGTAAACGCCGTACGAGGGAGCGTCAGGCGTAGCGGGCGCGCAGAACCTCGAACTTCTGCACCTGCTCCGGCTTCAGCTCGCGCTTTTCGTCGCGCCCGACGAAGATCTTGAACATCGCGTCACCGGCGGCATTGAAGAACTGCACCGACATCGAGATGCGCTTGGCACCCCGCGCCACGAAGGCGATCGACTTGCAGTTGTCGGCCTTGATGTGGCCGCCGATCGGGCTCTCGCCGTGGATGTTGAAATAGCCGTGCCCGAAGCTGCCCGGCGGCAGGCTGCCGGTGCACTCGAGCACGATGTCGGCATTGTGGATGAGGAACAGGATATCGCCCCAGGTGGTGATGTCCTGCATGATGTCGGCGAAAGCTTCGCCCGGCGCCACCGTTCCCTGCTCCGCAGGCAGGTTGCGCACGACCTCGAGCGTACTGACGCCGTATTCGCGGGCGATCTGCTCGAGCAACTCGCCGGGTGCGGCGGCAATGCGCGCGACCAGTGACGGCCGCTCTTCGACTTCCGTGTTCATGTTCGACTCTCTCTTACTCGGCCGCCTGAGTGCGCGTAGAGCCGTCCGCCTTCTCCTCCTGCAGCACCGTGAAGCCCTCGAACTCGGGATGCCCGAGATAGAGCGGCTTGTTGCCGCCCGCGCGGGCGTGCGCCTTGCGGAACTGCTCGGACTTGGTCCACGCCTCGAAGTCGGCGTGCGAGGCCCACATCGTGTGCGAAGAATAAAGCACGTGGTCCTCGCGCTCCGGACCCTTCAAGAGGTGGAACACGATGAAGCCCGGCATCTCGCCGAGATGCGTCTCGCGGCTGAGCCACACGTGCTCGAAATCCTGCTCGCTGCCCTTCAGCACTTTGAACCGGTTCATGGCGATAAACATGTTGCTTTCCTTCCTTGCAGGTGGCCTCGCCCACACGGGCTAGATGAAATGCGTGTCGGCGGATGCTGCCATCCGCCGACACCGGTCTCAATAGTCGGCCTTCACCCAAGCAGCGGCCGTGTCGAATTAGAACCGCGCTTTGGCTGTCAGATAGACCGTGCGTCCGATACCCGTCGTGTTGCAACCTGGAGAGTTCGAACCAAAGCACTGTCCGCTTGGCGATGTAAACGTCGTCGACAAAGCGGGGGTGTAGTCCTCGTCGAAGAGGTTGTTCACGTTCAGACCCACGTCCAAGTTTTCGCTGAACGTATAGTTAGAGAAGAAGTCGACCACTGTGTAGCCCGGCATAAAGCGCGATGCATACGGCGGCGGCTGGCCGGGGCCGGGCGTGCTGTTCACTGCGCCCACGTCCGTCTCCGAGAAGTAGGACACGCGACCGCCCAATGTAAGCTTCCTCGCCAACAGACGCACACCAAGCGATCCGATTGCGGTGTGTTCGGGCACGTAGTTCGGAGCGCCGAAGCCCGCGGTCTGTGAAGGTAGGTCGGTATGCGTATACGTGTAGCTTGCGCCAGCAAACACGTAGCCGGCGTCGTACATGCTCTGCAGCTCCACGCCTTGCACGGTAGATTCGCCGGCTGCGTTGCAGAAATAGACCGCGCCGCCAGGGGCGGGGCAGGCGGTGATGTAGTTCTCGATACCCATAGTAAAGTAGTCGGCCTTGAGCCGGAAAATGTCGTCCCTCACGATCGCGCCGTCATAGGCCGTATTAAATCCGAACTCCCAGCCTTCCTGGCTTTCAGACTCAAGGAATGGATTGGCCTGAAATGCAAAAGTGGTGGCACCAGGATGCGACCCGCCGGCAAGCGTCTCCGAAATCGTCGGCGCGCGGAACGTCTGCGAATACGTCACGTACGGCTGGAACCAGGTGTACGGCTTGGCCGACAACGTCAGCTTGGGGCTGAAGCCGCCTTCCGATCGGTCAACCGTATATGGTCCGACGGGGAGCGGTGGGAGCGGCGTGACCAGCGTGCCACTGCCGTTCAATGTGTAGGTGTCGTAGCGCAAGCCGGCGATGAAATCGAAGATGCCTTGCGAGAAGGTCGTCTCCGAGAACGCGCCACCGATGCTGGAAGTGCCCGACGGATTTACACCGCCGAGCGCGGCTGGCTGATAGCGATTGTAGGCGTCGACATCATCGCGAAAATATTCATAGCCGTACTCTGATCGCACGAGAACGCCGCCTAGACGAAAACGCGAGACGTTCGAAACGTCGAAGCCCCAACCGTCATCGTCCATGACACGGCCCCACGAGGATCCCTGCGGCGGGGTGCCGACCGTCGGGCTGGCGTCCGTGCCGTATTTCATCGTCACTTCGTTGCGGTAGCCGTTCAACCTGAAGTCTATGAGGTCGTTGTCGATGGGCTTGTAGGCGTACTTCGCCGTGAAGGTGTTCGAGATCACCTGCTGGTAGTACGAGTTGGCGAAGAAGTCGTTGTTGTAGAACACGCCGCCGAAGCGCAGCGAGTTCTCCTCGTTGATCTGGAAGTTGGCCTTGAACAGCCCTGAATAGAGATCCTGGAACGTCAAGGGCACGGTGACGCCGTTACCATTTTCGTAGTCGGCCGGGTTACGCCTGCCGACCGCTCCAGCGATGCCGACACCGGCGCTCTGCGCTGCGGCGGCCGCCAGCCCCGTGAATCGCTGGCTATTTGTGCCCCAAGTGGTGCTCGTCAATCCGCCGACCGTCTGCCCCGGCAGCAGGATGTCCTGCACATCCAGCGTGCGCAGATTGGCCGCGCCGGCAAGCGCACCCGCGCCGCCAGCCGTCGAGACGGCGCCCCGCTCGATCTCGATGCCGGCGATGAGCGAGGGATCGATGTAGGCGAAGCCCTGTGCTTCGTGGCCGGTGAAGCGGAAATTCTGCCGCACGCCGTCAATGTTGGTGTTCACACGGCCGGAGCCTTCGAAGCCGCGGATGTTGACGGCGAGACCCGCGTTTTGCGGGCTCATGCGGGTAAACGTGCCCGGCTGCGCCCGCAGCGCGTCATCTAGGCTTCCATTGCCGTACGTCGCGAGCTCTTCACCGGTAACGACACTCACGCCGGCGGGAACGGTATAGGGCACCTCAGACGGAGCCACTGCTTTAGCAGCTGCGGTCGTCGGCGCGGCCATGGGAGCCGGTGCCACCGCCGCAGGCGCAGCGGTCGGAGCCTTCTTCGCTGCCGCCTTCTTCTTGGCGGCGGGCTTGGTGCCTTCGACGGTCAGGGGGGGCAGCTGCGCATCTTGCGCGAGGGCCTCGCTGGCAGCGGCGGCCGCGATCGCCGACACGCCGAGAAGAAGCAGTGTCCGAGCGATCGGTCCCTTCCCTGAAGCGCCGGGAGTACGGGGGCGCTCAGGCTTTCCGTCGCTATGCTTTCTCGGATCGTCTCGCTCTGGTTCCGGTGCACGGAACTCGAACTCGGCACACGGACGCACACTTTCGCTACGCGCAAACATAACTCAGCCACCCCCCTACTGGTACCAAGGGCTGGCTGGCTCACGCACGACGAACGCGTACTTGGCGGGCTTGCCTTACACGTCGCCTCGACAGGAGGCGTACGCAACACCCGGGTTAGACCGGGCTTGTGCAAGCTACTCTTTTATGACTAATAGAGTCAACAATGTGATTGCCGCACACCTGTCACATCCCGCTTAGGGTGGCGGATATAGCGCGGCGCACATTTCGAGGCAGCCCAAGAATGATGGAGCGCAGGTCATGACGACCGCCGCCGAAGAGCGCTATCGCGCCAACGCAATTTCAGAAACCCATGAGACCAGTGACAGGAAAGTGCGCGTTATCGTCGCCGAACTGTTGCAAGGCGGCCGCGAAGCCATACTCGAGCACGATGGACAGGACTATCGGCTGCGTATCACCGCGAACGGCAAACTCATTCTGACGAAGTGAGGCCCCATGACTGACATCCGTGCATTGCGCCTGGCGATGATTTGCGCCGCGCTTCTCACTGGCGCCGCGCTCCTCTCGGTTGCGCGCGCCGAGCAGATGATCACCGATGCGAGTGGCCGGCAGGTCAAGGTCGCCGACACGTCGCGCATCCTGTCGATCGGCGGCGACGTCACCGAAATCCTCTATGCGCTGAAGGCCGACGACAAGATCATCGCTGTCGACTCGACCAGCCAGTTTCCGGATGAGGCCCTGAAGACCAAGGCCAACGTCGGCTACTTGCGCGCGCTGTCGTCGGAGGGCGTATTGTCGACCAACCCGTCACTCATCATCGCCGGCAAGGATGCCGGCCCGCCGCCTGTCGTCGCGGTGCTGAAGGCGTCGTCGATTCCGTATATCGAGGTTCCCGACACCCAAACACCCGAAGGCGTCGCCGCCAAGATCCGCTTCATCGCCTCGGTCGTCGGCGCACAAGCGGCCGGTGATGCGCTGGCGAAGGACATCGAGAACGATTTCGCTTTGCTCGCCGAGCAGCGCAGCAAGATCGGCAAACCGAAGCGCGCTCTCTTCATCTTGAGTGTGCAGAACGGCCGCGCCACGATCGGCGGTTCCGGCACGAGCGCCGACGCGATGATCAAGCTCGCCGGTGGCGAGAATGTCGCGGCAGGCGCGCAGGGCTATAAGCCGCTCGCCGACGAGGCCGCCGTCGAGCTGGCACCCGACGCCATCGTAACCATGCAGCACGGCCGCAATGGGCCGCCGTCTGCCCACATCGCCACCGTGAAGAGCCTGCAGGGCAGCCCGGCGCTGCAGAATCACCAGGTCATCGAGATGAACGGCCTTTATCTTCTCGGCTTCGGCCCGCGTTGCGCGCGCGCAGCGCGTGAGCTCATGATAGCGCTCTATCCGGAGCTGGCTCAGAAGCGTGCGAGTTCGTCCGAATGACCGATGACGCTCTGCCTCTGCACGCGCAGCGTACCGAGGGCGTGCAAAGGCTGAGTCCAACGCAGCTGATCGTCGGCGCGGCGGTGCTTCTGGCAATTGCCGCCATCGCCTCGCTGTCGCTTGGCCCGACCGGCATCACCCTGTCGTCGTTGCCGCGCGCCATCGCCTCCGCGCTCGGTTTCCCGGCCGACAGCGCCGCCGCGCGCGAGCAGCTCGTGCTCATCGATATACGCCTGCCGCGCACGCTGCTTGCCATCTTCGTCGGAGCGAGCCTCGCCATCGCCGGCGCAATGATGCAGGGACTGTTTCGCAATCCGCTCGCCGATCCCGGCCTCATAGGCGTGTCGTCGGGCGCGGCCTTGGCGGCGGTGGCGACAATCGCCCTCGCCAACGGCATTGCCGCGCCGATCCTGGCACCGTTTGGCGTCTACGCACTCCCCGTCGCCGCCTTCCTCGGCGGCGCGGTGACCACCGGCGTCCTTGTTGCCGTCGCCGGGCGGCACGGCCAGCTCATGGTCGGCACGCTGCTGCTCGCCGGCATCGCCGTCGGCGCGCTCGCTGCCTCGCTGACCGGTCTCATCGCCTTTGCCAGCGACGACCGCGAGCTGCGCGATCTGACGCTCTGGATGATGGGCAGCCTCGGCGGATCGAACTGGCCGAAGGTGCTTGCGGTGCTGCCGTTTGCGATCCTCGTCGTGATCATCACGCCGCGGCTGATCCGAGGCCTAAACGGGTTCCTGCTCGGCGAGGCGGAAGCTTTTCACCTCGGCATCGACGTCGAACGGACCAAACGCGCAGTCGTCGTGGCGACCGCAGCCTCGGTGGGCGCCGCCGTGGCCGTCGCCGGTGTCATCGGCTTCGCCGGCATCGTCGTGCCCCATGTCGTGCGGCTGTTGGCCGGGCCCGATCACCGCGTCGTTCTGCCGGGCAGCGCGCTGCTCGGCGCCGTGCTGATGCTCGTCGCCGACATTGTCGCGCGCATGATCGTGCGGCCCGCCGAGCTGCCGATCGGCATCGTCATGGCTGCGATTGGCGCACCGGTCTTCCTGCACCTCGTCTTGCGGCGCGGCATTGGCGGCATGGAGTAGCGACATGCTGAGTGCGCGCGCAGCCACGTTCGTCGTCAACGGCAAGACGCTGGTCTCCGATATCGACCTCTCGGTCCGGCCGGGACGGCTGGTGGCACTCGTCGGTCCCAACGGCGCCGGCAAGTCCACGCTGCTGCGCCTGTTGTCCGGCGAGCTCAAAGCGACGTCGGGCACCGTCGCACTCGATGGCCGCCCTCTCGCCACCTACACGGCAGCCGAGCTCGCCCGTCGGCGGGCCGTTGTGCCGCAATCGACGGCATTGTCGTTCCCTTTCACCGTGCGCGAAGTCGTCATGCTCGGCGCGACCGTTCCGGGCTTCGTCGAGCCGCCGGCGCACATCGCGCGTGCCGCCTCGGACTGCATCCGCACCGTCGGACTGTCGGCACTCGAGAACCGGCTGTTCACGCATCTGTCGGGCGGCGAGCGCCAGCGGGTGCACATCGCGCGCGCACTCCTGCAGCTCGCCATCGCCGAGCGCCCGGGCTGCGAGCCCTCGGTTCTGCTGCTCGACGAGCCGACCGCCAACCTCGATCTCGCCCATCAGGGCGTCGTTCTCGAGGAAGCGCGGCGCCAGGCGCGGGCGGGGCGAGCGGTGCTCGCGATCCTGCATGACCTCAATCTCGCCGCCGTATTTGCCGACGAGCTGGTGTTGCTCAGCCAGGGACGCGTGGCGGCACGCGGCACGGCGCAGGACGTGTTTTGCGACGAGCTTCTGTCGCGCGTCTACGGCTGCGATGTGCGTATCAACGTCACGCCCGCACAGGGCATCCCCTTCGTGCTGCCGCACGCCTTCCACAGCCACTAGGTCTGTTTCGAAGCATGCGGGGCTCGGGCCTTGACGCTGGCGCCGCCGATCACGACCATGCGCGCTGACAACGGCCTACTGGCACGGAGCATCTGCATGCTTGTCGTCGAAAAGAATGGCCGGACGACCGTCGTCTCCGGTTGGCGGGCGTGGCTGCTGGCGCTCGGAGTCGTCCTCGGCGCGATCGCCGCCTTCTTCTTCCTCGCCTTTGTTTTCGTGGGGATTGCGCTGACCATCGGCGCGGTGGTGCTGATCGCGCTTCCGGTGATGATCGCCATCGCGCTCATCGGCTCGTTGGTGAGCCGCCGCCCCTAGCAGCAGTCTGGCGCCGGACCCGTGCGGATCCGGCGCCAGCGAAGCTGGGGAAGGGAACTCGCCAGCCTCTTTCTTCCGATGCACGCCGTGCAGCGCGCATCGTGAGGCGGCAAGTTCTATGCCAGGGCATCAAGCCCGATTTCGCAGCAATTTCGCCGCCGCCGCCCGACCGGGCCTGCGCAAGCGCGCGGCATTTGCCTGTTGCGCGGGCAAATGGGACTCGCGTTGCCGGCTGGTGGTGGCGACCCCGACAGGATTTGAACCTGTGACCCCCAGATTAGGAATCTGGTGCTCTATCCAGCTGAGCTACGGGGCCTTTGTTGTCGCCCATACTATGGGCTTGATTTCACTAAATAAAGCCAGACGCGATTCGCGCCAACAAAGTAGACCACACCGACCGCGCTCCGTAATGCCCCTCTGCGCCCATTTGCTGGCCAGTCAGGGTGCGCTACCAGCCCAAGGCTTTGATTTTGCTTTGGGCTGCCCAGAGAGAGCACCAGATAGCACATCAACGTTGGAGGAGTGACCACGCCTGCCGGGCGCACACCCGCCTTCCAGAACGTCCGATAATCCCCGAAGCGGACATTGATGCTCGGTGGGGCGACTGGGGCCAAGTGTGGACGCCGCGCTCGGTGCGTTGTGCCCAGACGCTAGTAGTTGACGATGAAGCGCCCGCTCCCCGAGTGGATCTCGACATTCTCCGCGCCAAACCGCCCGTCATAGCTGAAGCGAAGGTCGAAGCCGGCGTTGGCATCGAGGATGTCGAGCCCAGCGGAGACATTGGCAATCGTCTGATCGAGATCGCTCACGGAGGCGAAGGTACCGGCACTCGCCGGCGCCGCTTCGAAGGTCGCGTTTACGCCGAGCGTCGATTCGCTGAACCATGTGACGCCGCCTCGGACATAGGGTCGGAACAACACGCCATGCTCGTTGGCGAGTTGCGCGCCGATCTCCAGCGACGGCGTTCCCGCGTAGACCCACTCGCCGGAATCCACCACGTGCAGGTTGAGAGCGCCGATGCCCGTCTCCTGGAACCCGCGGGTGGCGAGGTACGTCGCGGTCACATCGATGATGGGCTTGGCGTAAAGATTGCCGGCCGTGAAAAGCTGCGCCGCCCGCAGCTGCAAGTGGGCGTGCCCGATATTGTGGTCGGCCTCCGCGCGATTGACGCCAGGAAGGATGGCGCCGAGGTTGACGAAGCGCTCCGTCTCATACCAACCGTAGCCGCCAGTTGCCGCGGCGGAGAGCAGGGTCGAGCCCTCCTGGTATTTTAGAACGCCGCCGAAGTTCATCCGGTTGCCCTGGCTTGCGGCCAGATTGCCGTTGTCGAAATCGGCCTGCTCATATTCGATGGCGCCGCCGGCACGCCAGCGCGGCGACAGGTAGAGCTGCCCGCCGGTGGAGAACGCGAACGTCGTCTCCCTCGCATTGGAGAAGTCGTCCGTAGGGCCCTTTTCAAGGTACGCACCCGACGCGCGTGCCCACAAGCACTGACCCTCTCGGATCACCGCGCCGGTATCGCCGCCCACGGGACAGCTCTGCAGAAGATTGCCGAAGCGTTGCGCCGAGAAGAGGACCGGAGCGAGCATCGCCGCGTAGGGCTCGGCGTGCACGCGCTCCAAGGTGGCCGCCAAAATGGCTCCCTCGTCAGCCTGCAGATTGCCAAGGAAGGCGAAGAAGGGACCGAGTCCCTCCGAGCCATCGCCGGTCAGCACGGTGTTGATGAAGTCGCCGGCCGACTGCTGATTGCGCGTCAGGTCAACGCCGTTGGGCGTGAAGTCGATGCCGTTGATCGCGAGTTGCACCTCGCTTGTCGTAGTCACGACGCCGAAATCAACGGTCAGGGTGTCCACGGCATCCATGCCGTTGTCGGTCACCGCACCGGTGCTGCGGATGAAGGTTTCCGGCGGGGCAAGGCGGGCCAGCGAGATCAGGTTCGGCGTTACCAGGCCGTCGACGATCGTGGTGCCGCTGACCGTCAGCAGGTCGGACGGTGCGATGGCAAAATTGAAGTCGCCGGCATAGTTGCCAGGCGCGGTCTGCTCATAGCTGCCGGTCAGCGCCGTCGTCGTGACCACGTCGAAGCCGCCCACGTCGAGCTTGCCGGCATTCGACAGCAAGCCGCCGGCGAGGTTGATCTTGGTGCGCGTTTCGAGCACGCCGGCGCCCAAGTTGCTGTAGTTGTTCACGTTCGCCGCCGCCCCGTGGTAGTCGAGGTCGATGTTGCCGATGACCTCGCCGCGGCTGGTGACGGTTTCGGTCTGATCCCCGCCCAGGAGGACCTGCTCGCCCACTGCGTAGAGCAGGCTTCCGGCGCCAATTGTCAAAGTATTGGTGTTGTCGCCACCATCGATGACGATCGCCGCCGCGGTACCGGTCCCATCGTCAAAGAGGTCACCGCCTTCGATGGTTCCCCCATCGACGTTGACCGTGATCTTGCTGCCGCCGTCGCCGCCGGTGCTCTGCGCAAATATGCCGATGCCGTTGAAGGAAGGCGAATAGATGGAGCCGGTGTGCGTGACGTTGACCGTTCCGCCCTTGCCCTTGCCGCCGATGGTGCCGGCAAACGCAGTGCCGTCGGAAACGTCGAAGGTGTCGCTCTTGTCACCGTCGAAGTTGAGGTCGGTATCAATCTCGGCTTCGGTAATGGCCACCGTATTGCCGACAATACCACCGCCGCCGCCCACCGACTGGGCGAAGATGCCGATGGAGCCGGCGCGTTCCTCGGCATCGCTGCTGGCACCGCCCATGACGACGATGTTGCCGGTCGTCGTGACGTTGACCACGCCCCCGTCGCCGGTGACGCCGTTGAGCAGATCGATGGTCGAACCCTTGAAGGTGATGGACGTCCCATCGCTCGTAAAGGCGGCCTGGAGAAATTCGATCACCTCCGAGCCGGAAAGCGAGTCGAAGAGCGAATTGAGTGCCGCATTGTTGCCAAAGGCGCTCTTCAAGCCGCTCAGCACCGAAGTCTTCATGGCGTCGGCGCCGGCCTGAAGACCAAGGCTGAGCGCGTCCGTCACGGCCGTGTCGAGGCCGGTCGTGCTCTGGCCATTGAGTGGGTCCGCCGGCGAGTAGCTGAGCGGGTCCGCAACGCCGGTTCCGCCGGCGGAATCGTAGAGCGCGGCGAACTGAGCGGCCTGCTCGGCAGAGATCGGCAGGCCGTTCTGGTTGAGGGTGGTACTGGTCGCTCCGCCGGGGCCGAAGCCGAACAGCGCCTGCGTCTCGGTCAGTTCCGTCGACGTCACGGTGCCATCGCCGTCGAGATCGATGCCGGGCACATCCGCAGCGCTCGTGTACTGCACGAAATCGCGAACGATCTTGGCCTCGTCGCGACCGAAATTCTTGATGCCGAAGGTGATGTCGCCGGCAAGGCCGCCGCCGCCGCCGACCGACTGGGCGAAGACGCCGTACGAGCCGATGCCTTGCGTGACGATGTCGCCGTTGTTGACGACCGTAACCGTATTGCCGTTACCGGCGGCGCCGCCCAGGCCACCGATGCCGATCTTGCCGACGTTGGTGAGGTAGGCTTGGCCGCCGGCACCGCCGCCGCCGCCCACCGACTGGGCGAAGATGCCGTGCGATGCATTGCCTTCGGTGAAGATACCCCCGTTGTTGGTGACCAACACCACCCCGCCGTCGCCGGAGGCGCCGCCGAAGCCGCCGACGCCGATGCCGAAGGTCGGCAGGAAGATCTTCTTGGCGAATTCCTTGATGCCGTCCTTAAAGCCATTCTTCTTGATGGCCTTGATCAACTCCGTGCGCGCCGACCGCGCGTCGCCGAAATCGGCCGCGCCACCGTCGCCGCCGCCACCACCGACCGATTGCGCGAAGATGCCATCGGCGAGGTTGCCTTCAGTTGAGATGGTGCCACGGTTGGTGACTTCCACCATGCCGCCGTTGCTGCCGGTGCCGCCGAAGCCGCCCACCGATAGGTCGCCCGTGAACCCCGTGCTGGCCTTGCCGCCGGTGCCGCCGCCGCCGCCGACCGACTGGGCGTAGATCGCGGTTGCCTGCTCGCCTTCGGTCGTGATGGCGCCCCGGTTGTCGACAGTGACCTTCTTGCCCAGGCCGCCGGCGCCGCCGAAGCCGCCGAGCGCCACTTTGTATTTCTGCGAACGGAACTGCTTCTTGACCGTCTGGTCGTTCTCCAGGATCGCCAGCTCTTTGCTCGACACGGACGAGCTGCCGCCCGTACCGCCGCCGCCGCCCACGGCTTGCGCGAAGATGCCGAGCGAGCCGGTGCCAAAGGTGAAGATGTTGCCGTCGTTGGTCACGTCGACGGTGCCGCTGTCGCCGCCGGCGCCGCCGAAGCCGCCGACCGTGACGGTGAGCTGCTTGCCGGGCTTCAGCTTCTTGTCCAGCGTCTCGTCCTTGCGCTGCAGGGTGAACCCGCGCGTATCCCCGCCGGTGCCGCCGCCGCCGCCCACCGACTGGGCGAACACGCCGTAGGCGCCGTGGTAGACGGTGATGATCTGACCGTCATTGTCGACGATCACGTTGCCGCCCTTGCCGCCGGCGCCGCCGAAGCCGCCGACGGCGAGCGAGATGGAGGTCGAATTGCTGGCCGCGGCCGCCGCCGTCGCCGCGGTGCTGGTACCGCCCGAGCCGCCGCCACCACCAACCGACTGGGCGAAGATCGCATGCCCGGCTGTGCCGAAGGTCACGATGGCGCCGGTGTTGTCGACGTCTACCGTGTCGCCGTCGCCGCCGGCGCCGCCGAAGCCGCCGACCGAGACGGCGATGCTGTGGCTGTTGGCTCCGTAGCCGCCCGCGTAGGCGCCGCCGGCACCGAGGTCGAGGGATTCGGTGTCGCCCGTCGCTACCTTGGTGACAGCCGTGTCGAGCAGAAAGTCCTCGCCCCAGATGTCGTCGCCGAGGCCCGTGTCGCCACCCGTGCCACCACCGCCGCCGACGGATTGGGCGAAGATGCCGCGCGCTCGCTCGCCGTACGTCACGATCGTGCCCGAGTTGTCGACGTGCACCGTCCCGGCGTTGGCGCCGGTGCCACCGAAGCCGCCGACGGAGGCCGACAAGTTGTAGTTGTTCGAGGATTGATTGCTGGCGCCGACAGCGAAGGCGATCGAGCCGCTGAAGCCGCCGGCGCCGCCGTCACCGCCGATCGACTGGGCGAGGATGCCGTGGGCGAACTGTCCGGCGTGCGCCTGGGTGGGATCGCCGGTCGTGATCGTGCCGTCGTTGTTGACGTCGACGGCTCCGCCTATCGCGCCCTGGCCGCCGAAGCCGCCAACCGTCAGCGCCGCATTGAGCGAGCTGTTGCCGCCGGTCGCGACATTGAACACCGCGCCGATTGCGCCACCGCCGTTGCCGCCCTTGCCGCCGATGGACTGGGCGAGGATGCCGTAGGCGAAATCGCCGGTGGTGGCGATCTCCGCGCTCGCCGCCGTGTTGACGTTGACCGCGCCGGCTTTTCCGCCGCTGCCGCCGAAGCCGCCGACAGTCGCGCCTATGGCCAGCGTCTGCTTGTCCTTGCCGGTGTTGACGACGCCGGTGAGCGAGGCGGCAAAGCCGCCCGAGCCGCCGCCGCCGCCGATCGACTGCGCGACGATGGCCGCCGCGTTGTCGCCGCTCGTCGAGATCCTGCCGCGGATGCCTTGCGTCTTGCCTACGGTCACCGTGTTTGCGGTGCCGCCGACGCCGCCTTTGCCGCCGACCGCCACACCGACCGCGCCGCTGACCTCACGTGACATGGTCCCCGTCGCTGCGACGGTGAAGCCGCCCTGGCCGCCGTCGCCGCCGATGGACTGGGCGAGGATGCCGTAGGCGCTGGCGCCGCGCGTCGTGATATTACCCGTGCTGTCGACGTCTACGGTGCTCGCCGTCACGCCGGCGCCGCCGCCGCCGCCGATCGACACGCCCACCGCACCCGAGTTGCTCGCCTGCGAGAAGGCGAAGGAGAGCGCCACCGATCCGCCGCCGGCGCCGCCGCCGCCGCCGATCGATTGCGCGACGATGCCGATGGAATTGTCGCTGCCGGTCGAAAGATTGCCGCTGTTGTCGATGGTGACCGCGCCGGCCGTGCCGCCTGGGCCGCCCGCACCGCCGACCGCAATCGACGCTGATGCCGTCTGCTCCTTGCCGATAGCCACCGCCGCCGCGCCGCCGATACCGCCAATGCCGCCCGAGCCGCCGATGGACTGGGCGAGCAGCGCGTGCGCGTCGGTATTGACGCGTTCGCCTGCTGCGTTGGTGTTCGAGCCGCCGGAGGTCGAGACGGAGGCGGTATTGGTAAGGCGCACGGCCTTGGCCTTCCCGCCGCCGCCGCCCGAGCCGCCGAGCGAAACGGCAACCGCGCCGGTTTGCGCCTGGGTCGAGCCGGCCAGCGACAGACCAACTGAAAGTCCGCCGGCACCACCCTCGCCGCCGATCGATTGCGCAACGACGCCACCCGAGCGCGCGCCCGTGGTCACGATTCTACCGTCGTTCGTCACGGTGACGGTTCCAGCCTCGCCGCCGGCGCCACCGGCTCCGCCGAGACTGACGGCCACCGAGCCGCCGGCGCCGCCCGTACCGTTCAGCGCTCCCGCAATGCTCATGCCGCCGACGCCGCCGGAGCCGCCGATCGACTGCGCAAGCACGCCGAACGCGTCCGCGCCCCGCGTTGTGATCGCGCCGTCGTTGTTGACCGCCACAGCGTTGGCCAGTCCGCCATCACCGCCGGAGCCACCGAGACCGACGGCAACCGCGATGCCCGAGCCCTTGCTGAAGTTGAGCGCGCCGGCAATCGCCGTGCCGCCGACGCCACCGGCGCCGCCGAGCGACTGAGCGACGATGCCCGAGGCGAGGTCGCCCGTCGTGTCGAGCACACCGGAGTTGTTGGCGGTTACGATACCGCTCGTACCACCGTCGCCGCCGGAGCCGCCGAGGGCCACCGAGACCGAGCCGCCGCCGTCCTTGCTGACCGTAAGCGTGGCGGCAACCGCGTAGCCGCCGGCACCGCCGCCGCCACCGATCGATTGTGCGACAAGGGCTGTCGAGCCGGCACCAAGCGTGGTGATGTTGGCTGCCGTGTTGTCGAGATTGACCGTCCCGCCGGTGCCACCGCCGCCACCCGAGCCGCCGAGGCCGACGGCTACGCTGCCCGCAACGATGCCGCCGGCGCCGCTCGCGGTGATCGTGTTGCCGCCGGATCCGCCGCCGCCGCCGACCGATTGCGCCAGGATGCCGTAGGCGTTGCCGCCGCGGGTTGTGATCTTACCGGTGTTGTCGACGTCGACGAGCTTGCCGACGGCGCCGGCGCCACCAGCGCCTCCCAACCCGACGTTGATGCTGGCCGTGGCGCTCAGGCTGGCTGAAACGGCAAGACCGCCCTCGCCGCCGCCGCCACCGACCGACTGGGCGAAGATGCCGTACGAACCGGAGCCTTCGGTGTCGATCCCCGCGACGTTTGCAACCGATACCTCTCCGCCGGCACCACCGCCGCCGCCGGACCCGCCGAGACTGACGCCCACATTGCCGGAACCGATGGCGCCGGATACGGCCAGGCCGCCCGAGCCGCCGCCGCCGCCGACCGACTGGGCGAAGATTCCGTAGGAGTTGTCGCCATCCGTGTTTATCGAGCCACCCGTGGTGTCGACATCGACCGCGTCGCCTCCGCCGCCGCTGCCGCCAGTTCCACCGATGCTGACGTTTGCCGACAGGCTGGGGCCGACCGAGGCTGCCACCGCGAGGCCGCCATTGCCGCCACCACCGCCGATCGATTGCGCGACGATGGCGCTCGATCGGTCGCGCGTTGTGTTGACGGTTGCGGCCGAATCGACGTTGACGCTGCCGCCGGCACCGCCGTCGCCACCGCTGCCGCCAATGGCGACCGAGGCCGAGTACGGCAACGTGGTCGGAGCGAAGGCCACCGCGAGGCCGCCATTGCCGCCGCCGCCTCCGATCGATTGCGCGGCGATTGCATTCGAATCATCGCCCTCCGTCTTCACGGTCCCGTTGGCATCGACGATCACCGTGCCGCCCTTGCCGCCGGCACCGCCGGCGCCTCCGAGCGCGACCGATACCGCGGGATTGACGGTTACGGCGTTGCCGCCATTGCCGCCGCCGCCGCCAATCGACTGCGCGAGGGTTGCGGTCGCCCGATCGTTTGTCGTGTGCACCGAGCCGTCGGCCGACTGCGTATAGGTCACTATGCCGCCGTCGCCGCCCGAGCCGCCGCGACCGCCGCTGGTGAATAGACCCCCCGCGTTGCCGCCGTCGCCGCCGCCACCTCCGATCGACTGCACCAGCGCGCCGATTGAGCCCGCGCCGATGGTCTTGATGGTGCCGTTGTTGCTGACCTCGACATCGCCGCCGCTGGCGAATCCGCCGCCATTGCCACCGAAAGCGACAAGGCCGCCGCCGGTGGAGCCCTGGCCGGCGCCAGCGCCGAAGCTGCGCGCGTAGAGGCCGTAGGCGGCAGCGCCGCGAGTCTCGATGGACCCGCCGTTGCTCACGATGACTTTGCTGGCATTGCCGCCATTGCCACCGTCGGTTCCCAAGACTCCGAGGCCGCCGGCGTCGCCGCCGTTGCCGCCCTCCCCACCCTTGCTTTGCGCGAACACGCCGTGACCTTCATCGCCGTGCGTGAGGATCGAGGAGGTGGAATTCAGGGTGACATTGACCTGGCCGCCGGCCCCGCCGTCACCGCCGCCGCCGGGATTGGCAACAATGCCTCCCGCGCCGCCGCCGTTGCCGCCATCGCCGCCCTGGCTCGTCGCAGTGACGCCATATCGGGCGTTGCCAGTGGCGACGATCTGGCCGCTGTTGCTCACCGACACGGAGCCGCCGCCGCTACCACTGCCGCCGTCCTCGCCCTCGGTGTAGATTCCGAGGACCGTCCACCAGCCACCGTTGCCGCCTCTGCCGCCGCTGGCGGAGCCTTGAATGCCGTGGGCGTTGCTGGTGGTAAAGCTCGCCGCATTGTCCACCGTGACATCGCCGACGACGACACCCGCACCAGGACCGCCCTGGCTGAGGATGGCGCTGAACTGCGCCGGCGTCACCACAACGTTGCTGCTCTCTTGGCGGAACACCTTATTGCCGCTCTCGACGACGACCTTGATGCGCTCTCCACCAAACATAAGAGCGGTATTCCCGGCGCCGACGAGGATTACGACGTCATCGGATGTGCTTGACGTGCCCTTGTCGTCGGTAAACTCGACGGGCGCCACTTGGATGTTGGAGCCGCCGTCGGTGCCGGACTTGCTCAGCAGGACGCCAATGGTGTTGACGTTGACGGTCGTCTGGCCAGCCACCGTGTCGTTGACGGTGACCCTGTCGACGCCGGACGTGTAGGCGATGCCATCGCTCGCAACGTCGTTGCACGTGCGTTGCGCGCCGCTCGTCGTACAGGTCGAGTTCTGCGCCGCGGCTGGTCCGGCGATCAGGAGCCAACTCGCGGCAAAGCCGACTGTGACAAGTCCAAATCGGCAAATGCCGGTCTTACTCGGGAGCACGCGCCTGCCGGAGGAGCGCAGATGACGAGACTCTAAGCCGCGAAACACGCGAGACAAAATACGCACGGGGCACGCTCCTACGCCGCAAATAAGAGCAACACAGGGGGCAGTGCCTAGCAGCGACGCATTGCGGTCATTCGCGCGCCGAGCACTCGCGGGGACGATTCAAGTGTGACGTTGCGGAAATGCTTCGCCGCCTACGTGGCGGGCGTGGTGGCAATCGGCCGAGCATCACTGTCATGATCCCGAAAAGTTCCTGGCCTACGCGATGTAGGTTCAGTCCGTACCCTCTAGATCATTGGTCGCCGATGACGCGTACAGTTCGCCTCTGCGTTCTATTTCTTTCATTCGTCGCAGTATTGTGCGGGTCGGTCTCATCGGCAGGGGCTCAGGCACCCGCTCCGGCCGCGAAAGCGCCGGCGGCAGCACCGGCCGCGAAGGAAGCGCCCCCGAAGCCGGCAGCGGACGCGGCAGCACCGCAAATTCCCTGGCTCGTCAATTGCGCCAGTCTGCCCGACCAGATGTCCTGCGAGGCCATCCAGACGCTCACCATCCAGAAGACGGGTCAGCTCTTGCTGTCGATCAGCGTGCGCATCCCGCCGAACTCCAAAACCGCGGCCATGATGCTGCATTTGCCGCACGGGATGTTTTTGCCAGACGGCGTCTCGCTGACGATCGACACCAACCCGCCGCAGAAGCAGCCCGTGCAGACATGCGACCAGAAGGGTTGCTACGTCGGCGTGCCCATCGACGACACACTCCTAAAGACGTTGCAGTCGGGGAAGATCCTCACCATCGCATTCAAGAGCCTGGAGAAGAAGGAGATCACGATCCCCATCGCGTTGAGCGGCTTCAAGGAAGCCTACGCCAAGCTCATGTAGCCTCACGAAGGGCGACGCACCTGTCTTCGATGATCGTTGCCGCGACAGCAAGAGGCGGCTGCAATTGCCGCCGTCGACGATACACCTCAAAGAGCGCGAGGGGGCACCAGCAGACACGGCGACGGACGCGTAAGGGGCATCGCTTGCATACTGCAATAATCCTTGTAGTATGCATGCATGGATGAGAACCAGGCCGTCACCTCTTTAGCAGCGCTTGCGCATCCGCTGCGGCTGCGCATTTTCCGCTTGCTGGTCGTTGAAGGCCCGAACGGGCTGGCGGCCTCCGAAATTGCCGAGGCCGTGGGCGCGACCGCGACAGGGGCATCCTTCCATTTGAAGGAGCTCGATCACGCCGGGCTGATCCGCGGCACCCGTGACGGCCGCTACATCCGCTACGCCATCCACGTCGAGGGGATGCGCCAGCTGCTGACCTACCTCACCGAGGACTGCTGCCACGGACGGCCGGAGCTGTGCGGCCCCATCAAGAAAGCTCGTTCGTTGTGTAAGTAAGGGAGGATAAAGATGGCCGATAAGCCACTCAACGTGCTGTTCCTGTGCACGCATAACTCGGCGCGCTCAATCGTCGCCGAGTGCATCATGAACCGACTCGGCGGGACCAAGTTCAAGGGTTACAGTGCCGGCAGCCACCCGCGCGGCCAAGTGCATCCCTATGCACTCGAGTTATTGCAGCGCCTCAACTACGACACGTCGAACCTGCGCTCCAAGTCGTGGGAAGAGTTCGCCGTTCCCGGCGCACCCGGGCTCGATTTCGTGTTTACCGTCTGCGACGACGCGGCCAACGAAGTGTGCCCGGTATGGCCCGGGCAGCCGATGAGCGCCCACTGGGGCGTCGCCGATCCGTCGGCGGTCGAAGGCAACGAGAGCGAGAAGCGGTTCGCCTTCGCCGATACGCATCGCATGCTGTATCAGCGCATCGGCATCTTCGTGAACCTGCCCTTGCAATCGCTCGACAAGATTTCACTGCAGCGTCGTCTCGACGACATCGGGCGCTCCAAGGCCACCGAGCCGGAGCCGACGAGATGACGAACCCGACACTGGTGCAGCGGCTGGCGGCTGAGTTCATTGGCTCCGCCTTCCTGCTCGCCACGGTAATCGGGTCCGGGATCATGGGTGAGCGCCTGGCAGGGGGCAACGAAGCGCTGGCCCTGCTCGGCAACACGCTGCCTACGGGCGCCATCCTTATCGTGCTGATCACCATGCTGGGGCCAGTGTCGGGCGCCCATTTCAATCCGGCGGTCACCGGCGCCTTTTGGCTACGCGGGGACATCGATGGCCGAGATGCTGGATTGTATGTTCTCGCCCAACTGACGGGCGCGCTGGTCGGCGTCTGCGCCGCCCACGTGATGTTCGATCTGCCGCTGTGGCAGGCGGGCGTGAAGATACGTAGTGGTCAGGGGCAATGGTTCGCGGAGGGGATCGCCACCTTTGGCCTGTTGCTGACCATCCTGGCGACCCTGAAGGCTAGGCCGGCTGCCGTCCCCGTGTCTGTCGGCCTTTACATCACTGCCGCCTACTGGTTTACGGCCTCGACATCATTCGCAAATCCGGCGGTCACACTGGCACGCGCCTTTTCGGATACCTTTGCCGGCATCCGGCTAGAGGACGTTCCGGCTTTCATCGCGGCCCAACTCGTGGGGGCCATGATTGGCTTGCTGGTGACGCGGTGGCTTCTCGGGACGCGTCAACCCGCACACCAAATTGCCCCGCAACGCCCCGGTGAAATATCATGAGCATCGTCATCTACCGAGGTCGTCGCCCAGAAGAAGGCAGATAGTACGGTATGAGCGGTAAGCACGACGACAAGCATGATCTCCTCAACGTAGCGCATGAGCATCTCGACATCCCGGCACACGACAAACTGGATGTGGCAACGCGCTCGGAGCACAAGCCGCGCATCCTGCTGCTCTACGGATCACTGCGCGAGAAGTCCTACAGTCGGCTGCTGACCTTTGAAGCGGCTAGGTTGCTCGAAAAGTTCGGCGCGGAGACTAAGATCTTCGATCCGCACGGCTTGCCTCTGCCGGACGGTGCACCCGACACGCATCCCAAGGTGCAGGAGCTGCGCGATCTGGCGGCGTGGTCGGAGGGTCAGGTCTGGTGCTCGCCGGAACGCCACGGCGCGATGAGCGGCGTGATGAAATCGATGATCGATTGGATACCGCTGTCGGTCGGCGCCGTGCGACCCACGCAGGGCAAGACGCTGGCGGTAATGCAGGTGAGCGGCGGGTCGCAGTCGTTTAACGCCGTCAACCAGATGCGGGTGCTCGGGCGCTGGATGCGGATGCTGACCATCCCCAACCAGTCATCGGTCGCCAAGGCCTTCAACGAGTTCGACGACGCGGGACGTATGAAGCCGTCTGCGTACTACGACCGTGTAGTCGACGTGATGGAAGAGCTGATTAAGTTCACGCTGCTGACGCGCGACCGCGCCGCCTACCTCGTCGACCGCTATAGCGAGCGCAAGGAGACTGCCGAAGAGCTGCACAGTCGTGTCAACCTTCAGTCGATCTGAATGGCACAGGTTCCGGCCTGGCTTCCACCGGCCGGGATCGACGACGACGCTGTATTGCGTAGCTCCCGGACGCTCGCGACCTCGGTGCACGAAGCGTTCCGCGACGGCACATGGACGTCGGGAGAGCGCAAAAAATAAGCCCGGCCGAAGCCGGGCTTGAAGACGAAATCGGATACGCAACCCCACCGCGGTGGCAAGAAAATTACGGTGCAGTTGGCAGTCCTGCTTCCATCTAAACGCGGTTAATGGCGGAAGTCTGGCCATTCCGCAAGCCTGTTGGCGCCCCGACCCCCATCCCACCCGATCCAGGTCCGAGAACCCTGATCTGCAATCTTGGGTTGCATTCCGCGGCCGGATCGGCCTATCGGGAGGGAGTAATCGGGAGGAGGGGGACCTTGCCGCGGGTGCGCATCGAATGGGTACCCGTGCAGATGTACGGGTTGGGGCGCCTCGGCTTCGACCATCTGCAACTCGTGTTCGAGCCGGGCGAGAGCGGCCGTAGCGCGCAAGACGATTGGTTCGTCATGGAGGGCGTGCGCGACGCCACCAGCGACGGCACCTATTTGGGGATCGAAGGCGCCGACGGGCGCACCACGCTGGCCACCGCCAATCTCGCCGCGCGCGCCGAGCTCGCCGACAAGATTGGGACGCCTGAGCTTCGCGGCAGCCGCGCGCTGCCCTATGCCGGCGAGGAGTTCGGCGCCTGGGAGACGATGGCGAGCTACGCGCGCGACATCGAGGCGGAGGACTATCCCTACATCGCCTTCGGTCTGCCTGGCTCGCCGACACCGACCGTCAATTCGTCGTCGGCCATCGCCTCGCTCGTGCACTACTCGGGTCTCGATCCGACGCGAACGCTCCCCTACGGCATGCATCTGTCGCCCGGCATGTCGACCTTGCTGGGGACCGGCAGCGACGACAGCCTGCACGCCGAGCACGGATTCACGACGCTGCTCGGCGGTCGCGGCGCGGATACTTTTTCCGGCAGCGCCGGTCCAAAACAGATCGAGAAGTTCTACGGCGGCGAAGGCGACGACATCTTCCGCTGGTCGCCGGGGTTCAACATTGCGCACGGCGGGCAGCCGCAGCTCGACTACGGCACCGATGGCACCGACGTCATCGACTACTCGGGAGCCGGCGAGGTCACGATAACCTTCAATCGCCACTGGATTCCCCACAAGGTGCCGAATTTCGTCGCCGTGTTCGATACCGGGGTCGACCACCTGTTCTCGGTCGAGCGCATTCAGTGGAGCGCCAAGACCGATCGCATCGTGCTCGGCAAGGGTGTCGATCTTCTCGAGGATGACCGCGTCTCGCCGCCGAATGCGCGACTGGATGGCGACGACGTCCGCACTGCTTCAATCGCGGTCGAAGGTCTGGCAGCCCCGGCGGGCGCCTCGACTGGCAGCGCCGGTGCCGACCGCATCGTTGGAGGTCGTGGCGACGACGTCATCGATGCCGGCGCGGGTGACGACACGCTGTACGGAGCCGAAGGGGACGATATCCTCGTCGGCGGCTCCGGCGGCGACGGCTACGTTTACCTGCCCGGCGACGGCGACGACGTGGTCATCGACCTGTCTGGCGCACCCGAGGTCGACGAGCTGGTCCTCGCGGGCGGCATCGAGCCGGGCGATGTTCGAGTCATGCGCCTTGGTGCCGACGACCTGCTGCTCGCCTTTGCCGACGGCTCGATCCGCGTTTGCGGCTACTTTGCTTCGCCACATGTGGGCATCGAGCGGGTGCTGTTCGACCACGCGCCGCCCTGGACGCGCGAGGACATCGAGCTGCGTGCCATCGACCAGCCGCATGCCATTTGGCCTGTCGCCGGGGCTGACCACGATGCGTCCAGCCTGGTTCTCGGCGCCGATTGGCAGGACGGCGCCTCGGCTCAGGACCTCTTCTGACGAGATTCCGAGGCGGATTGTCCCTATGCTCGCGGCGGGGACTTCCGCCTATGCATCGCGCCTTTCGCATCACCTGCCTTGCCGCCGCGGCTGCATCGCTCGCGGGCTTGGCCGGCATGGCTGCCGTGATGGCGCAGGACGTGCGGGCGGACACCGAGACATGCACGCTGCAGGCGGGCCCGACGCGTTCCGTCGTGCGCGTCGTTGATTCCGAGACGGTGCTGCTCGATGACCATCAGGAGGTCCGGCTGATCGGAGCCTTGGCACCGCGCTCACCGGATTTCAGCCCGAGCGCCGAGCCCTGGCCGCCGGAGGAAGCGGCGATCGCCGCACTGAAGGCGCTCGTTCAAGGCCGCTCGGTGTCGATCGCCGCCTCGGGGCGCGCACGCGATCGATACGGCCGACAGCTCGCGCACCTCTTTGTCGAGGACGGCGGCGAGCGCGTCTGGGTGCAGGGCGAAATGCTCGCCGCCGGCCACGCCCGCGCTTACGGCCTCCCCGGCAGCTATGCGTGCATGCACGAGCTCATGGCTCACGAGCGCGTCGCCCGCGACGCGGCTGCGGGTCTCTGGGGCAGCGCGGCATACGCGGTGCGCTCCGCGCGGGCGACGCGCAATCTCCTGCGCCGGCGCAATTCTTACGAGGTCGTCGCCGGCACGGTCGCCAAGGTGGCGGTCACCAAGGCGCGCACGTACGTCAACTTCGGCAGCGACTGGCGGCGCGACTTCACGGCCGGCATCGAGCCGCGCGTGCTGCGCGCCAATCCCGAACTAGAGCAAATGCTCAGCGGTCTCGAGGGCAAGCGCGTCGAGGTCCGCGGCTGGATCCAGTATCGCAACGGGCCTTACATCGACATCGAGGACCCGAGCCAAATCGCCATCGCCGGCGAGAGGCTCCCCGGTCGGACGCCGGCGCCACCGGCTGCTGCCACCAGCAGCGACCAAGCCCCCGGGACCGCGCCCGACAAAGAAAAGCGCCCGGCACCATCGGCACCGGGCGCTCTCGATCTTTGATGCGCGGCCCGCTTAGGCCGCGCGTGTCTCCGCGTCGCCACCACCTTCGGCCTCAGCAGCGAGGCGGCGGCCGCGCGCGCTCTTGGAGAGCACTTCGGTGATGCGCTGCACCGCGCCGCGCTCGTCGAGCTTCTCGACGGCGGCGATCTCACGGGCCATGCGGTCGAGCGCGTCCTCGTAGAGCTGACGCTCGGAGTACGACTGCTCGGGCTGCGCCTCGGAGCGGTAGAGGTCGCGGACGACCTCGGCGATCGAGACGAGATCGCCGGAGTTGATCTTGGCGACGTACTCTTGGGCGCGGCGGCTCCACATCGTGCGCTTGACGCGCGCGCGGCCCTTGAGAATCTCCATCGCCTTCTTGACGACGGGCTCCTCGGCCAGCTTGCGCATGCCGACGCTCGCCAGCTTGCCGGTGGGCACGCGCAGCGTCAGCTTCTCCTTCTCGAAGCTGATGACGAAGAGCTCGAGCGCCATGCCGGCGATCTCCTGCTCCTCGATCGCAACGATCTTGCCGACGCCGTGCGCCGGGTAGACGACGAACTCGCTGGCCTTGAAGCCGTGGCGCTGACTGACCGGCTTCTTCTGCGCCGTCATCAGCTGGCGCGCCGCAGCGGCCTTCTCGGCCACCGCCTTCGGCGTCATCTGCTGAGGAATCGGCGCCGTGATCTTCTGGCCCGACGGCTTCACCGCAGCGGCGACGGCCCGCACGGGGGCGGCGACTGCTGGCTTATGCGCAACAGGCTTCTGGAGAGGCTTCGCCACCGGCTTGACGCCCGCGGCGGTTCCTGCTGTCTTCGCCACAGGCTTTTTACCCTTGATGGGTGAATGGGCTTTGCCCACCGGCTTCTTCGCGACAAGCTTCGCTTCCGGGCGACCAGGCTTTTTCGCAGCGGTTAGCTTGCGGCCAACCTTCTTGCCGGCGGCAGCCGTAGACTTCGCCGAGCGGGCGGGCGCCTTTTTCTTGTCAGCCATAGGGGTCGTCTCACTTTCTCGTCGGATTTATGAGCCGTACTCGCAGGGGTGCGCGTTAACCCGGCGCGTCAGCGTCATCGCCGCCGCTCCGAGTTCATATGGTGGGTCGGAGTCGCCGTAGGGAGCGTTGACCGGCCCTAACTTGTGCTCTGAAATGATCAAAACCGCTTGATGGTCGGACCAAAGCAGGGTCCGATCATTGCCTCGGCGGCAAAGCGGATACTCTTTGTTCGCTCCTGTTCCGACTCTGTACCTGGTTTTGGGCATCATCTGGGAGCAGCGTAACATAAAGTTCATTGAAAATGAAGGGCAGCCCTGAAGCAGGGTGTGGCGGGGCTTACCGCACGGGCCCGAATCCTAAGCATTCTGAAAAGGGTGCGAAAAGGTTGCGCATTTTGCCGCAACAACCCGCGGCTGCGGGAGGCGGGCTAATCGCCTGAGCCGGGCTCCGGGGAAAAGTACTTCTGGAACTTCTCGGATTCGTCCTTATGCGCGTCGGCGTCCGGGAGGGCGTCCTTCTTGGACGTGATGTTGGGCCAACTCTCGGAAAACTTCCGATTGAGCTCAAGCCACTTCTCGAGGCCGGATTCAGTGTCCGGCTTGATGGCGTCCACGGGGCACTCCGGCTCGCAGACCCCGCAATCGATGCACTCGTCGGGATGGATGACGAGCATGTTCTCGCCCTCATAGAAGCAATCGACAGGGCAGACCTCGACGCAATCGGTGTATTTGCACTTAATGCATTTTTCGTTGACGACGTAGGTCATTGCCTGGATCCGGATCACTTCCCGCTACCAGCGAGCTTTAGCCTTAGCTGGTGCGCCGTCGGTCGACGGCTCTCCGGCATGCCCGCCTCAGCGAGCCTTCCCGTTGAGCCGATCGATCTCTCGGCGCTCTTTCTTGGTCGGCCGCCCACTCCCCACCGGGCGCATGGCCGGACTTACCTCGCTGGGTGGCCGGCCGACGCCCGGCGGCGGCGAATGAGGTTTGATGACAACGCCATCGGCTGTCAATTCCTCATACAATGAACGCGCCGCGGCAGATGGGCCCCGCCGCTCGGCAATCCCCAGAACCCGCACGAGCTGGACCCGCCGGTTAATCGTAAGGGTCAGAACGTCGCCGGCGCGCACGATCTGCGCTGGCTTGTCGGTGCGCACCTTGTTGACCCGGACCTTGCCGGCGCTCACCAGCTCGGCGGCAAGCGTACGCGTCTTTATGAAGCGCGCGAACCATAACCATTTGTCGAGGCGCTGCGTGCCGGGCGCCGCTGGCGCCTCGTCTGCCGCCCCGGCGCTCAAGTGCCGGACTCCTTGCCTCGCTTGGCAAGCTCGTCGCGCAGCGCGCCCAGCGCCGCGAAGGGCGAATCCGGATCGATGCCGCCGCGACGGGGCGGGGCTGCCGTGTGCACCTCGGCCTTGCGCCGGTCGTCCTTGCGCCGGTCGTCGCGGCGCGGGCGATCGCCATGCTGAGCACGCCGATGCGGAGCCGCGTCGCGATCGCGCTCCCGGCCGCGCTCCCCGCGCTCCTTGCCGTGCGGACGCCGATCGTCGCGACGTTCGGGCTTTGGCTCGCGCGCGGGCGCAGCAGCGGGTGCATCACCTGTCGCTGCCGCTGCCGCTGCAGCCGGCGCGGCCTCGGCCGGCGTGGACGGCGGTGCCGTCGCCGCCGTCGCCGCCGCCTGGCGGCCACCGCCGCGCTGGCGATTGCGCTGCTCGCGACGCTCGGGCCGGCGTTCCCCGCGCTGGTGCCGGCGCGGACGCCAGACCTCCTCATACTTGATCTCGGCATCGGCGGCCGGTGCCGCAGCCGGTGTCGCCTCAGCCGCAGCCCCTTCGGCGACAGGCGCCGTCTCAACCGCAACGGGCTCGGCGACGAGCGACGCGGCATCGGCGTCCGGCATCGCGGTTTCACCAGTCGTGGCGGGAGCCTCGACTGCAGGCGCTGCCTCCGCGCCACCAGATGGCGCTGCGGGCGCCTCGGTGCCGTCAGCCGCCGTCGCGGGCTGCTGCACTTGCGGCTTGATCGGACGGCGATCGAGACGGAAGCCCAACTCCTTCAACACGCCGCCGAGCTCGTCGGGCGAGCATCCGAGCAGCGACATCATCTCGGGCGTCACCGTGAAGCCGCCGTCGCCGGTTGCGCCCTTGGGCGGTGCCGAGCCGTTGGTGCCGCGCCAGGCGAGCAGCGGACGGATAACGTCAGCCAAGCGCTCCAGCATGTCGAGGCGCACGGCACGCGGCCCGCACACGTGATAGCCGTAGGCGCGATAGAACGCCTCGGGGCAGGCCGGATCGGGATTGAACGAGGTGAGCCCCGCGCGCGGCGGATCGGGCAACGCGTCCACGCCGGTGGCGCCGGCGTTCTTCAGCGACCACAGCGTCAGAACAAGTTCGGCCGCCGCCGGCTTCAGCAGAATCGGGAAGTAGATGTTGAACGCACCGAAGCGCACGCCGTACTTGCGCAGCTGGGCGCGTGAGTTCTGATCGAGCGACTTGATCTCTTCGGCCACGGTCTCGCGCCGCAGGATGCCGAGGTTCTCGCGCAGGCGGAAGGCAATGCCGCGGCCGAGCCCGGTTATGTCCTCGGCCTTGCTGATCTCGACCAGTGGCTTCAGCCTTTCGCCGATGGTCTGCGTCAGCCACGTCTCGAGGCGAGCCTGTACCTTTTCCTTGTCTGGGCCCGACAGGTGCTCGTCGACCAGCAGCGATACCGTCGGCTTCAGCGGGTCTTCCGTCGCCTCGATCTGCGCGATCTCTTCTTCGCGCCACAAGATGCGGCCCTTGCGACTGAGACTCAGTGCATCGGGCTGCGCGGCAGCGACGCGGCGGGCGCGCATCGCCAGCTCGCGCCCGACAACCTGCGCCGCTGCGGTTCGCGTCGCCTTGCCCTGGACGCCATCGGCGGCCGGGTCGAGCTGGAAGCGGAAGCCTTTCAAGCGTCCGACGAAGTGGTTCTCGACGTTGATGGCGCCATCGGCGGCAATCTCGGCGTGCAGCTCGTCCTTGTCGCGCATACCCTTCATCAACGCGCTGGTACGCTGATCGACGAAGCGCTGCGTCAGTTGCTCGTGCAGCGCATCCGAAAGTCGATCCTCGATCTCGCGCGTCTTCCCCTGCCAGTGCTCCGGATCCTTCAGCCACGTCGCGCGATTGGACACGAACGTCCAGGTGCGGATGTGGGCAATGCGATTGGCGAGCGTATCGATGTCGCCGTCAGTGCGGTCGGCGAGCCCCACCTGCTTGGCGAACCAGTCCTCAGGGATGTGCTCGTCGGGGCTCATCAGATAGCCGAAGATCGACGCGACCAGCTCGGCGTGGTTCTGCCCGGAGATCTTGCGATAGTCGGGGATCTGGCAGACCTCCCACAGCTTGGCGACGGCGGCCGGGGCCGATGTCATGGCGGCGATGTCGCGATCGGCGCTCACGGTCTCGAGCGCCACGACGTCGTCGGCCGCCCGAGCGCGCGCCAAGCGGGTGATGTTGGGCATTTCGCGCAGCGACTGCTTCAAGCCCTCCAGCGTGCGGAAATCGAGGTCGCGAGTGCGCCACTGCAACACGCGCACGCTCTCGAAGTTGTGCGTCTCGAGCCGCTCGATCGTGTCGCTGTCGAACGGATCGGCCGAGCCGGTGACGCCGAACGTGCCGTCGTTCATGTGGCGGCCGGCGCGGCCGGCGATCTGGCTCAGCTCCGACGGCGTGAGGTTGCGATGATTGTGACCGTCGAACTTGCGCGTGGCCGAGAACGCCACGTGATCGAGGTCGAGGTTGAGGCCCATACCGATGGCGTCGGTCGCCACCAGGAAGTCGACGTCGCCCGATTGGTAGAGTGCCACCTGGGCGTTGCGCGTGCGCGGCGACAGCGCCCCGAGGACGACAGCGGCGCCGCCGCGCTGGCGGCGGATAAGCTCGGCAACGGCATAGACCTCGGCCGCCGAGAAGGCGACGATGGCCGAGCGTTGCGGCAGGCGCGTGATTTTCTTCTGGCCGGAGTAGGAGAGCTTCGACAGGCGCGGGCGCGAGATGAAGTTGGCGCCGGGGATCAGATCGTTGATCGCCTCGCGCATGGTCTGCGCGCCGAGCAGCAGCGTCTCCGAGCGTCCGCGCGCGTGCAGCAGCCGATCGGTGAACACATGTCCGCGCTCGGGGTCCCCCGACAGTTGGATCTCGTCGATGGCGAGAAAGTCGACATCGACGTCGCGCGGCATCGCCTCGACGGTGCACACCCAGTAGCGGGCGCGCTCCGGCTTGATCTTCTCCTCGCCGGTAATGAGCGCAACCTTATCGGCACCGACCCGATGCGCGATCTTGTCGTAGACCTCGCGCGCGAGCAGCCGCAGCGGCAAGCCGATCATGCCACTTTCGTGGCCAAGCATCCGCTCGATCGCTAGGTGGGTCTTGCCGGTGTTCGTCGGCCCGAGCACCGCCGTGACATGGCGGATGCGCGTTTCGAGGTCGCTGGCCATCTGGCCTCCTCATCGTTCTGGCGATGGCATCGCAGAGACGTCCGCCGAGATCAAGGGCATGATTGCCGACACCGCGCGCGAAATGCACGCATTCTAGCACCTTCTCGCCCACTGGCGATTGCTCGAGGGCCTCTTCGCGGCTAGCGGCGCAGTGCGATGCGCTGCTGGTCGGGCATGGTAATGTCGACCCGCTCGGAGGTGAGCTCCGCCGTGCCGACGATGGTAGGTACCGTGACCTTGTAGGGAATCACCACGTTGGCGTTCGGGACCGGCCGCATAACCAGCTCGATGTTGCCGTTGACGACCGAGCCGGCGCCCCCGCCGGGCTTATGGCCGGAGACGGGAACAAGCTTGACGTCACACACGTGATCCGCCCCGGCCCTGCCTTTGGGCGTGAAGACGAGATCGAAGCGCTGCTTGCCGTCGTAAATTGGCAACTTCTGTGCGCACGGGTTTGCCAAATTGCCCATCGACAGCGCCATGACCCCACTCAGGGGGTCGAGGACGCTCTTCAGATGCTGGGGCGTGACGAGGACGTAGGGAGCCGACAAATTCTCGGGGGGCGTCACCGAGGCGACCGCCGGACCATTGAAGGCGATGTTGACGTTCTTGAGCTTCTTTTTCTTGAGAAACGTCTTCTGCTTGTAGTTGTAGGTGTAGTCGGCGGGCTGCGTGCCCGTACCCGTCGCGATCACCGAGCCCCGGCTTTTCATGTCGCCGCGGTAATCGAAGATGGTCGTGTCGATCTTCCCGTCAGCTACCAGCGCGTAGGTGTCGCCGTTGACCTGCGAGTTGAAGTGGAAGTGGCCAATGTCGCCAAGCGCCGTGAAGGAGATGCGGTAGACGGCGTCGACGGTCGCGGGCAGCGGTCCTTTGCCGGCGCGCTGCGCCGTGGCGATCGTGGCGCTGCCGGCCAACAAAGCGACCGCCGGGACGAGTGCCGCGAGCACCCGCCAGGCTGCTGGCCGAACCCGGTATGTCATGATGCCCCGTTGCCCTTGCTGAAGCGCACTGACTGACCTCGCGGATAGGCCGGTTTTACGTCGAATCTGTGTCCCTTGGCCGCTTCCGGGACCCCAGCCGCGCCCGCACAACGGCGGCCATCCGAGGGGCCCGATGCCTTGACGAGAACGAGGGTGTCGGGCATAGAAGCCGCCAAATCCCCCGACGGCCTTGCCGGAGGGGGACAAATGTTTCCACCCATCCCTTGCACGACGCCCAACCGCCAGAGCGGGGGCGAAGGAGTTTTACGATGACGAGGCGCTGTGAGCTGACCGGCAAACTGCCCCTTTCCGGGCAGCTGAGGAGCCACGCCGAGAACAAGACCAAGCGCAAGTTCCGCCCGAACCTGTGCGACGTGACGCTGATTTCCGACACGCTCGGCCGCAGCTTTCGCCTGCGCGTTTCGGCTCACGCTCTGAAATCGGTGGAGCACCGCGGCGGTCTCGACGCATTCCTCATGAAGGCCGGTGACGAGGATCTCTCCGAGCGCTGCCTGAAGATGAAGCGCGACATCAAGAAGGCCGTCAAAGGCGCCGTCGCCGCTTAAGGCTGGTCGGCCTTCGCGCCTCCCGACGACGCAACCAGGTCTCCGGCACTGATCGCGAACTGCAGCAGGACCGTCCGCTGTAGTCCGTGATTGTAGTTGTCGTCCGAGATCATCGTGACGATGGTCTCGCCGCCCGGGCCGGCATGCGTCGCGATCCCCTCCATATTGTCGATCTCGGTTCGGCCATCGGCGGCGACGAGGATGTCGGCATCGATGACGGCTCCCGGCCGCAGTTGCTTTGCGGGGATCACGCGCAAGCGCATACGCACGCCCTCGCTGAACCGAAAGCGGCGCTCCAGCACCAGCAGGCCGCCGTCGGACAGCGGGGCCGCGTCGGTGACGTCGTAGTCGCCGTCATTCGTCACGTGGAACTTGCGCGGGCGCTCCTTGCCCTCCCAAATCCAGCCGACGTAGTTGCCGCGCTTGTCGCGCATGGATTCGGCGAACGCAACGAGCTTGTCCTTGTTCGGTCCGCCGCGCAGCACGGCGATGGCCTCGAAACCGCCATTCGACGGCATGTTGCGCGCCGACTTCGGCAGCGAGACTTTGCCTTTCGCCGGGGACAGCTCTCCTCCGACGATGTCGAAGCGCGAGATGCGGTGCTTGCGCTCGAACGACACGTAGGCGCCGCCGTTTGTAGCTTCGCCCTTGATGAGGGCGAGACCTTCCGCGTCGCGGTCGCCTTTGCGCGACAGAGGATCGCCATCCTTGGATTGGATGGCTCCCAGCGTCACGCCATCCATGCCCGACGGCCGGCCCTTGTCGTCGTAGGCAAGCTTGCCCGACATCCAGAGGCCGGCGTCGGAGACCGCGAAGAAGCGCTTGCCGTCATCGTCGAGCGCCAATCCCGACCAGCCGCCGAAAAACTTCGATGGCGAGGTCAACTCCACGCCGCCGCGGAAGGTGAGCTTGCCGAAGCGGGTCTCGTCGCGCTTCAGGCGATCGAAGTTGGCGAGCGGCTTTGCCTCGACGGTGACTGGACCGGTCTTGAGATCGACCGTGGACGGCTTGCTGCCGCCCATCGCAATGCCCGCGCCCACGGCGAGCAGGAGGGCGACGCCGGCCGGGCGGCGCAGCCGCCGGCCACGATGCGACTTCAGGAACTCACGCAAACTCAATGCACATGCCTCCGCCCAGGGCGGCGCGGACGCTTCTGGTCGCGCGCCTTCTCCTCGAAAAGCTCGACCAGCTTGTCGGTCATGGCGCCGGCGAGCTCGCTCGGATCGGTAATGGTCACCGCCCGCCGATAGTAGCGCGTCACGTCGTGGCCGATGCCGATGGCGATGAGTTCGATGGGCGAACGCATCTCGATCTCGTCGATCACTTGCCGCAAGTGCTGCTCCAGATAGCTGCCCGAGTTGACGGACAGCGTCGAGTCGTCGACCGGCGCGCCGTCAGAGATCATCATCAGGATGCGGCGCTGCTCGGGGCGTGCCAGCAGGCGCCGGTGCGCCCACGCCAGCGCCTCGCCGTCGATGTTCTCCTTCAACAACCCTTCGCGCATCATCAGCGCCAGCGAACGTTTGGTGCGCCGCCACGGTGAATCTGCCGTCTTGTAGATGATGTGACGCAGGTCGTTCAGCCGTCCTGGCCCCTGCGGCTTGCCCGCCGCAAGCCACTGCTCGCGCGCCTGCCCGCCCTTCCAGGCGCGGGTGGTAAAGCCCAGTATCTCCACCTTCACCCCGCAGCGCTCCAGTGTACGCGCCAGAATGTCGGCGCAGCAGGCGGCGACCATGATCGGCCGACCGCGCATGGAGCCGGAGTTGTCCAACAACAGCGTGACAACCGTATCGCGGAAGTCGGTGTCGCGCTCGCGCTTGAACGACAGTGCATGCATCGGATCGATGATCACCCGCGTCAGGCGCGATGCGTCGAGGGTCCCTTCTTCCAGATCGAAGTCCCAGGCGCGGTTCTGCTGCGCCAACAGGCGGCGCTGCAGGCGGTTGGCGAGTCGCGCCACCGCGCTCGACAGTGCCCTGAGCTCGCGGTCGAGATAGGCGCGCAGCCGCTCCAGCTCCTCGGGCGAGGAGAGCTGATCGGCAGGGATCTCCTCGTCGAACTCGCGCGTGAAAACTTTGTAGCCAAAGGCCTCAGGGTTATCGAGCACCGACGCGTTCGGACGCCAGGGCTCCGGCGTCTCGATCTGCTCCAGATCGTCGAGCATGTTGTCGAGGTCTTCCGCGCCGGCGGTTTCCGACGTCTCCTGCGTCTCGCTGAGCTCGCCGTCGACGTTGCCTTCCTCGCCGGTCTGGTCGGTGGCGCCGTCCTCGCCGTCCTCGGCGGTCTTGGTCGTGTCGTCGCTGCCCTCGTCCTTGTCGTCCTCGTCGTTCTCGTTCTCGTCGCGGTCGGCCTGCACGCTTTCCTCGGTCAGGTCGAGGGCGCGCAACAGGTCGCGCATCAGGCGGCCGAAGCTCTCCTGGTCCTCGGCAAGCGAATCGAGCCGCTTCAAAACCTTCGCGGCACGCTGCTCGATCGCCGGGCGCCAGACGTCGACGAGCGCTTTGGTGCTTTCAGGCGGCGGCAGGCCGGTGAGCCGCTCGCGAATCATGAGCGCCACGGCATCCTCGAGCGGCGCGTCGGCGCGTGTCTTCACCTGCGCGTAGCGGCCGTGCGCATACTGGTCCTCGAGGCGTGCCGTCAGGTTACGCGCCATGCCCGGCATGCGATTGGCGCCGAGCGCCTCGACGCGCGCGCGCTCGGCCGCCTCGAACACGAGCCGTGCCGGCCCGGCGCTCGGCGCCAGCTTGTTGTGCAGCCGCTCGTCGTGGCAGCCGGCGGTCAACGCGAAGCTGTCGGCCCAGCCGCGGATTACGGCGATCTCCCGCTGCGAGGGCACGCGTGACGGCTCGGGGAGCTGCACGTGCTTGGGGGAATACTCGGGCGCGCCCGGCGCGAAGCCGACGTCGAGATCGGAATGCCCAGCGATGGCGCGCACGCACAGACCGATCGCCCGCTTCAAGGGCTCGGTCGGTGCCTCCTTGCGCTTCGGCTGGGTCGACATAGGTTAGCTCAGCGCGACGTTGGCCGCGCTCTCGGGCAGCTCCTCGCCGAACGAGCGCTGGTAGAACTCTGCCACCATCGGACGCTCGAGCTCGTCGCACTTGTTGAGGAAGGTGACGCGGAAGGCGAAGCCGATATCGCTGAACACCTCGGCGTTCTCCGCCCACATGATCACCGTGCGCGGGCTCATCACCGTCGACAGGTCGCCGTTGATGAAGGCGTTGCGCGTCAGGTCCGCCACGCGCACCATGTTCGAGACAGCCTTGCGCTTGGCCTCCGTCTTGGCGAATCCCTTCGCCTTCGACAGGACGATCTTCACCTCGTCGTCGTGCGGCAGATAGTTCAACGTGGCGACGATCGACCAGCGATCCATCTGCCCCTGGTTGATCTGCTGCGTGCCGTGATAGAGGCCCGAGGTGTCACCCAGGCCGATCGTGTTCGTCGTCGAGAACAGACGGAACGCCGGATGCGGGCGGATCACCTTCGACTGGTCGAGCAGCGTCAGCTTGCCCGAGACTTCTAGCACGCGCTGGATCACGAACATCACGTCGGGACGTCCCGCATCGTACTCGTCGAACACCAGCGCCGTGTTGGACTGCAACGCGTAGGGCAGGATGCCTTCGCGGAACTCGGTCACCTGCTGGCCGTCCTTCAGGACGATGGCGTCCTTGCCGACGAGATCGATGCGGCTCACGTGGCTGTCGAGATTGATGCGGATGCACGGCCAGTTGAGGCGCGCCGCCACCTGCTCGATGTGCGTCGACTTGCCGGTGCCGTGATAGCCCTGCACCATCACGCGGCGGTTGTGCTTGAAGCCGGCGAGGATGGCGAGCGTCACCTCTCGATTGAACAGGTAGTCGGCATCGAGTTCGGGCACGTGCTCGTCCGGCTTGGAGAACGCCGGCACCTCGAGATCGCTGTCGATGCCGAAGACCTGGCGCACCGACAGCTTCATGTCCGGAAGATTGACAGGCTTACCTTCTGCACCCGACTGGGTTTGCGCACGCATTATCGCGGTGTCCTCGGAAAGAGAGCGGGCGGAGAAATCGGTGCGACGGCAATGCCGGATTTCAGACGTGGCCCGCTTGCTTCAGATAGTTATAGGCTTGGATTATCTCGCGCAACTTATCGCCAGAGCGTGCATCCCCGCCATTGGTGTCGGGATGGTAAATCTTCACGAGCTCCTTGAAGCGCGCCTTGATCTCGACCTTCGTCGCCTCGCCCGGCAGGTTGAGGGTCTGGAAGCTTTTCTTCTCGAGCGGCTTTAGCTGCCGACGACCCTCCGGCGCCTGCTCGCGCGCGGCTTTCGCCCGGCGCGCAAAAAATGCGTGCGGATCGAGCGTCCGGAAGGCTGCACTGGCGGCGGCAGGGCTAGGCTCAGCCGCCGGCGCGGCACCCGGCGCCTTGGCGTTCACGCCCACCTTCCACGTCGGCCGATGGCCGGTCAGGGCGTCCTTCTGAAAGTCCTGCACCTGGGCGTCGTTCATGCCATCGAAGTAGTTGTACTCGGCATTGTACTGGCGCACGTGCTCCATGCAGAAAAGGTAGTATTGACCGTCCTGCCCGCGGCCGCGCGGGGCCCGGTGGTCGCCGACGCCCTTGCAGCCCTTCCACTGGCAACGCGGGTGCCGCTCCTCGCGCGCGGGCGCGGCGCGCTCGCGTTTCGATCCGACGCGGATGCTGTCGAAGTATTTGGAGTCGAGCTTCATTCTGGCGAAGTATGATCCGGGCTTGGCCTCCACACAAGACGATCGGAGGCAACGGCTAGGCACTTATTTTTTCACAACCCGATGAGGCGACCCTTAATGAGCCTAGAGGCACGCATGCGCGAAAAGCTGATGATCGGCCTCAGCCCCACGCGCCTCGACGTGGTCAATGAGTCACATTTACACGCCGGCCACGCGTCGTCGCCCGGAACCGGCGAAAGCCACTTCCGCGTGCTCATCGTCGCGGAGGCGTTCGCGGGCAAATCGCGCGTCGAGCGTCACCGGCTCGTCAACGATGTGGTGCGGGACGAGCTCAAAGATGGTGTGCACGCGCTGGCCGTCAAGGCTCTGGCGCCGGGTGAGCCCATTTAGGCATGAAAAATCTCGCCTCCGCTTGCGCGAAGGCGAGATGCCGAACACCAACGTCGATCAGCGTCGACTGGCGCTTAGTTCCAGTGGCGGTGACGACGGTGGTGATGGTGGTGACGGCGGTAGTAGCGCTTCTTCCACCACCGGTGATGATGATGGTAGCCGCGATGGCGATAGCCGGCCTTCTCGACGGAAGCGCCGTTCTCACCGACCGTGGTCAGCTTGCCGAGAATGTTGCCGGAGGCCGGGGCGGCCTGCGCGCTGCCGACAGCGACGACGGCGGCAAGAGCACCAGCGATTGCGGCGAGGGGGAGAACTCTCTTCATTTTAGCTCCTTTTTCTCCGTGCGCTTCTCCGACATCTTCGGCCGGTAGAAACGCAGGTCCTGGATCCTCCTGAAAGATCCACGCCCAGGTTCGTGCTCGGCACCTGAACCTAATCTGAACGAAATTTTTGAGACCGCGCGGCGTGCTCAACCAGCGCTTTGCTTCGTTGTGCGCGCAGCAACGACAGGCGCGGGGCTTATGCGCAGCGCCGTGATTTTATTGCGCGTCTTGCGCAAGATCTCGAAGCGATACCCGTAGAACGTGAACACCTGGCCCGGCTCAGGGATTGTCTGCGCCTCGTGGATGACGAGACCGGCGACGGTCGTCGCTTCCTCGTCGGGCAGGCTCCAATTCATCTGGCGGTTCAAATCGCGGACGGCGACCGCGCCATCCACGTTCACCGTGCCGTCGGCCTGCACGCGAATCGCTGCCTCGTGCGTATCGTGCTCGTCGGCAATCTGCCCGACGATTTCTTCCAAGATGTCTTCGAGCGTGATGAGGCCTTGCACCTCGCCGTACTCATCGACGACCAGCGCCATCTGCGCCTTGCGCTTCAGGAACTGATTGAGCTGATCCTTCAGCGGCGTCGTATCCGGCACGAACCAGGGTTCGACGGCGAAGCTCATGATATCGAGCTGGGAGACATCCCAGCCGGAGCGGCCCAGCGCCGAGAACAGATCCTTGGAATGCAGCACGCCGACGATGTTCTCCGGCTCGTCCTTCCAGAGCGGCACGCGCGTGTACTGGCTGCGCAGAAGCTCGTCGACCACCTTCTGCGGCGGGTCGTCGGCGTCGATCGTCTCCATCTTCGTCCGGTGCACCATGATGTCGGCGACCTGCAGATCGCGCAGGTCGAGCACGCCGCCGAGCATGTCGGCGTCATGTCGGGCGACCGAGCCCTCGATCTTCTGCAGCTCGATGGTGCCGCGGATCTCCTCGTGCGCCGCGAGAATGTTCGCCTCGTCGTCGAGCTTGCCCGGCGTGAGCTTCAGGAAGAAGCGCACGACGAACTCGATGGTGATGGTGATCGGGTTCAGGATGATGATGACCACGCGCATGATCGGCGCGACGAGCAGCGCCACGCGGTCCGAGTAGGCGAGCGCGTAAGTCTTGGGCAGCACGGCCGCGAAGATGACGATGAGGATCGTCATGATGGCAGTGGCATAGACGACGCCCACCTCGCCGACGAGCACCACCGCGAGACCCGATGCGAGCGCCGAGGCGAGCACGTCGACCAGCGTGTTGCCGATGAGGATCGCGCCGATCATCTTCTCCGGCGACTGCAAGAGCCGGTTGACGAGCGCCGCGCGCGGGTTCCCTTCCTGCTCAAGCGAGTGCATGCGTGCCCGCGAGGCGGCGGTCAGCGACGTTTCGCTGCCGTTGAAGAAAGCCGACAGCACGATCAGGAGAATGATCGCCAGAATAATGAGCGCGGTGACGAGAGACATCGGGGTTGGGTCTGCGCCTTGTACAAGTTGCGTTTGCACTTCCGGCGACCGCCGGGAGCGCATCCATAACATATGTCGAAAGATCGATGGTTAGCGGCCGGCTGACGCGCCGATTTCGCCCGCCAGGAAGCCGCGTACCGTGTCAGGCGGTACGTCGCGGGCGATGAACGCCTCGCCGACGCCGCGCGCCAGGATGAAGGTGAGCTTGCCGTGCCGCACTTTCTTGTCCTGCGCCATCAGCTTCATCATCGCTTCGATATCGGGCTTGTCGCCGGGGATGTCGCCTATCCGCGTCGGCAGGCCGACGGCCGTGAAGTGCGCGGCAACGCGATCGGCCGCGGCCGCATCGCAGAATCCCTGCGCCGCCGAGAAGCGGAAGGCGATGCACATGCCGATGGAGATCGCCTCGCCGTGCAGGAGGCGGTCGGAATAGCCGCACCAGGCTTCGAAGGCATGCCCGAAGGTGTGTCCGAGATTGAGAAGCGCGCGCTCGCCCTGCTCGGTCTCGTCGCGACCGACGATGCCGGCCTTCGCCTTCACGCTCGTCTCCACCGCGTGCGTCAGCGGCCCGGGATCGAGCGCGAACACCGACGGGTGGTTCTTCTCCAGCCATGCGAAGAACGGCGCATCGCCGAGCAGGCCGTATTTCGCCACCTCGGCATAGCCGGCGCGCAGCTCGCGCTCCGGCAACGTGCCGAGCACGTCGGTATCGGCGAGCACCAGCCCCGGCTGATGAAACGCGCCGATGAGGTTCTTGCCCTGCGGCGTGTCGATGCCGGTCTTGCCGCCGACGGAACTGTCCACCTGCGCCAGAAGGGACGTGGGTATCTGCACGAAGCGCACGCCGCGCCGCAGGATCGCCGCGGCGAAGCCGGCGAGGTCACCGATGACGCCGCCACCCAGCGCCACGACGAGATCGCCGCGCTCCAAGCCCGTGTCGAGCAGGCGCTCGCACAGCGGCTCCAGCTCGCGGAAGCTCTTGGTCGACTCGCCAGGCGGCAGCACGATCGAGCCGACGAGGCGGCCGTCCGCGCCGAGCGCCGCTTCGAGCGCGGCGAGGTGAAAACTGGCGACGTTCCTATCCGTGACGATGGCGCAGCGCGCAGGCCCCAGACGCTCGCCGATCAGCGCGCCAGCGCGGGCGACAAGCCCAGGGCCGATCAGCACGTCATAGGCGCGGCTGCCCAGCGGCACGTTGACGGTGCGCACGTCTGCGAGTGTCGCGGTCGCGGTGGTCATCGGGCGACCTCCGACGGCACCGCGAGCGCACGGCTCAGGCTTTCGACGATTTCGCCCACGATCACGTCATGCGGCACGTCGCGGCTCTCCACGGTGATATCGGCCTCGGCATAGACGGGGTAGCGCTTGTCCATAAGGCTCTGCAACACGGCCTCCGGATCGCCGGCCTTCAGCAGCGGGCGGTTGCCGCGCTTGCCGACGCGGCGCACCAACAGCGCCAGCTCCGCCTTCAGCCACACGGATACGCCGAACTCGGCGATCGCGGCGCGCGTCTCGTCGTTCATGAACGCGCCGCCGCCCGTCGCCAGCACCTGCGGACCCGACCGCAGCAGCCGCGCCAGCACCTTGCGCTCGCCTTCACGGAAGTAGGGCTCGCCGTGCTCGGCGAAAATGTCCTCGATGCTCTTGCCGGCGGCCTTCTCGATTTCTTCGTCGGCGTCGACGAACGGCAGCACCAGCTTGTACGCCAACCGGCGGCCGATGGCGGACTTGCCGCAGCCCATCAGCCCGACGAGCACCACCGAGCGCTGCCCGAGAGCAGTGCGGATCGCTTGCAGCGATTGTGCGTCCGGCATTCGCTTTCACTTCCGATCCCGGCCGAATCGCCGGATGACCAAGCTGGGATTCTGCATCGCCCACAGCCTCTACTCGAGGCCGGGGCGCTAGAATTGCCCGCGTCGTCAGCGCCGCCTACTTTGGATCATCGTCGAGTGCAAGTCATAATGGCGCCAACTTGCAAAGAGACCAAAGCCGTGGGGACGGGATAACCAATGCCCAGCTTGTTCCGGTTTCTGTTCATTGTTGGCACCGCCGGCGCCATTATTACCGGCGCGCTCTATGTACTTGCCACCAAGTTCGAGCCGGAGCCGCGCACCGTCACGAAGCCTGTCCCGGGCGTAAAGGTGCGTGCGGAGTGACCCCGTCTCAGCCATGCGAAAGCGCATCCCTCTCGCCGTTCTGCCCGCCCTGGCCGGCGTCCTATTGAGCTTCGGCGCACTTTCCGGATCTGCGACGGCGCAGGACTGGAGCCCGTTCGACACTTTCAACAATCCGGCCCGCGGGCAAGCTAAGCGGCAAGCCCCGCAAGGACCGGCGCCCGCGCAAGAGCGCGCGCCCCGGGGCTACGGCAACGACGACGTCGTCCAGCCCCTGGGCAACAGCGCCGGAACCGCAGTGGAACGCGGCGATCTCGCGCCGGTCATGGCTACCGACGGGTCCGGCCTTCCCTACGAGCTTTGGCGCGGCCTGGATGTCGGCACGCTCGAGCGGCTGATCTCCGAGATCGAAATGCCGCCGCGCTCGCCGACCCTGCATAAGTTGTGGCTGCGCCTTATCACGTCGAATGTCACGCCCCCCGAAGGCGGCGTCACCGATCAGCAGTTCCTCGCCCTGCGACTGGAGATCCTCTACCGCTCCGGCCTGCTCGAGGAAGCCGAGCGCATCCTCGCCACGATGCCCGGCACCGACCCAACCGTCGCCATACTCGCGGCTCGCAACGAGATCGCGCTCGGCAAGCAGGACAAGGGCTGCGAGACGATGAAGGCGGGCGGCAGCGCGCCTGCTTCCCTCCCGAAGCCGGTGAAGACTGACGCCACGCTCATCTCCGGATTCTGCGCCGCCGTGGCCGGCGATGCGCCGGGCGCGGGTCTCGCGGCCGAGCTGGCGCGCGAGGCGGGCGTCAAGGAAGGTCCTGGCCTGGAGGCGCTCGACGCCTTGGCGATGGGCGGCAAGCCACAGGTCTCGCCCAGCCAGTCGATCTCGCTTATCGACTACCGGCTCATCGAGGCGGCCGGGGGCGCCGTCGAAATTCCGCTCGTTTTGAAGCAGGCGGCGCCGTCGCTGCTTGCGGCCATGACCATCGACACTCAGGCGCCGGCTGGCGACAGGCTCGCCGCCGCCGAGGCCGCCGCGCAAGTCAACGCCATCTCGGCCGAGCAGCTCGCCGACATCTACCGCGCGCAGCCGGCAACCGGGGCCACGCTTTCCGATGCGGGCGGCACCGACACGCCGCAGCGGCGCGCCGCCCTGTTCGTCGCCGCCGAGCACGAGGGGACGCCGCAGAAAAAGGTGCGCCTCATCCGCGCTTTTCTCGACGAGGCCCATCGCGCCGGCTTCTACCTCACCGCCCTGCGCATGGCGGCGCCCGCGTCCGACACGATCGTCGCCGCGCCGGAGATCGGCTGGTACGCAGAGACCGGCATCGAGGTAGCGCTCGCTGCCGGCAGCCATCGCAAAGCCCGCGAGTGGGCGGCATTCGGCTCCGCCAGCCCGACGGGAGCCAGTCTCGGACACTGGCTGGCGCTGATCGACATCGCCGAGGGTGCAACGTCCAATCGCGAGGACGACCTGCGCCACATCGAGGATCTCGCCGTGCGCGGCCGGCTCGATGCCACTCTCATGCATCGGCTGGCAACCGTCCTCGATGCGCTGGAGTACAACGTGCCCATTCCGCTGTGGGAAGCGGCAAGCCGTACGCCTCAGCCGGCCGGCGGCTTCCTGCCCGCTACCGGCGTGCTGACGGAATTGCAGGATGCCGCCAAGAAGCGTGAGTTCGGCCGCACCGTGCTGCTCGCCATGCAGACGCTCGGTCCCACCGGGGCGGAAGGAGCGCATATGATCGCTCTCGGTGATTCGATCCGCGCCCTGCGCCGTGCGGGGCTCGAGACGGACGCCCGCGGTCTCGGTTTCGAAGCTTTGTTCGCGAGCTGGCCGCGCGCCATCAGCAACTAACGCCGACGCGATAGCGCCGACATAGGGCAGGTATGAGCGTAGCGCAGCGCCACATCGATGCGTTCCTGGAGATGCTCGGCGTCGAGCGCGGCGCATCCGCCAACACCATCGACGCCTACCGCCGCGACCTGGCGAGCTATTCCGCCTATCTCTCGACGCGCGACACCGAGCTAGTTGTCGCCGAGGCGGCCGACGTCTCAGGCTGGCTCACCGCCACGTCGGTCGCCGGATTGGGCGCCGCGTCGCGCGCCCGCGGCCTCTCCGCCGTGCGCCAGCTCTACAAATTTCTCCTCGTCGAAGGTCACGTCGCCGCCGATCCGACGCACGGCCACTCGGGCCCGCGCAAGCAGCGACCGCTCCCCAAGACGCTCAGCGTCGCCGAGGTCGACAAACTCCTCGCCGTCGCCGCGCGCCGCACCGAAGCGGACGACGCAACCGAGCAAGTGCGCGCCCTGCGCCTCTACTGCCTCATCGAGATGCTCTACGCGACCGGCATGCGCGTCAGCGAGCTCGTCTCCCTGCCCCGCTCGGTGCTCGCCGGCGACGCGCGCATGCTGACCATCAAGGGCAAGGGCGGCCGGGAGCGGCTGGTGCCGCTCAACGCCTCCGCCCGCACCGCCCTCGACCGCTACTTGGCGGCCACCACAGGCGAGGGCCGGATCGCCGTCAAATGGCTGTTCCCCTCCAAGAGCACCCAGGGGCATCTCACCCGCCAGCGGCTCGCCCAGGACCTCAAAGCGCTGGCCGAGGAGGCCGGCCTCGACCCCGAACGAGTGAGCCCGCACGTGCTGCGGCACGCCTTCGCCAGCCACCTGCTCGACCGCGGCGCCGATTTGCGATCGGTGCAGCAGCTACTCGGCCATGCCGATATCTCGACAACCGAAATCTATACCCACGTGCTGGAGGAGCGGCTGAAGAAGCTCGTCAACGAGCACCATCCGCTCGCCAAGAAGCGCTGAGCGACGTTAAGCCTCTAAGGCCGCATTAAGCCGCTCTCGAGCCGCGCCTTGACAGAGCCGAAGCCGTGGCGCGATTGTCCGGTCCCAATCCCAGAGCATGCAAGATGAGGACCGACTTGGAGCGCTCCCCCATCCGCACTTACCTCGATTTCGAGAAGCCGATCGCCGAGCTGGAAAGCAAGGTCGCCGAGCTGCGCGCGATCGAAGGCGAGAACCGGCCCGTGTCGATCGCGGATGAGATCAAGAAGCTCGAACAGAAGGCCCGCACCGCGCTGGTCGACACCTACTCCAAGCTGACGCCCTGGCAGAAGACCCAGGTCGCGCGCCATCCCGACCGCCCGCACTGCCTCGATTTCGTGAACTCGCTGATCGAGGATTTCACGCCGCTGGCCGGCGACCGCTACTTCGCCGAGGACGAGGCGATTGTCGGCGGAATCGGCCGATTCCGCGGGCGTTCCGTCGTGGTCATCGGCCACGAGAAGGGCTCCGATACCGAGAGCCGCATCCGCCACAACTTCGGCATGGCCAAGCCCGAGGGCTACCGCAAGGCCGTGCGCCTGATGGAGATGGCCGAGCGCTTTGGCCTGCCGGTCATCACCCTGGTCGACACCGCCGGCGCCTATCCGGGCATCGGCGCCGAGGAGCGCGGGCAGGCCGAGGCCATCGCTCGCTCCACTGACTGCTGCCTCGCAATCGGCGTGCCGCTCATCTCCGTGGTCATCGGCGAGGGGGGATCCGGCGGCGCCATCGCCATCGCCACCGCCAACCGCATCCTCATGCTCGAGCACGCGATCTATACGGTCGCCTCGCCCGAGGCCGCCGCCTCGATCCTGTGGCGCGACAGCGCCAAAGCCATCGACGCGGCCACCAACATGAAGATCACCGCCCAGGACCTCGACCAGCTCGGCGTCATCGACGTGATCATCACCGAGCCGGTGGGGGGCGCTCATCGGGACCGCGAATCGATTATGAAGGCTACGGGGGATGCCATCGCCCGGGCCCTGGCCGAGTTCGACGGCAAGTCGCCGGCGGAGATCCGCCGCCAGAGGCACACCCGGTTCATGGAAATCGGGCAGTCCTTGTAAGGGGTTAGCGCGTCAAACCGTAGTTTTTGCAGCGCGTTTCGCCCAATTCCGGTCCAATCTCTCAGTTAGTTACCCAGAAGCCTCGCGGTCCGTGCAAGTGCCCGTCGCCGCTAAGAAACCCGTAACGCTAACCAATTCTAAAGGTCTAAAGATCGATGGTTGGTCACCGTGCGCCAGGGGCACTGCGTATGCGTTCGATCATCCTTGGCTCAATTCTGAGAGCCCGATTTTTCGCTGCCATCGCGATGACCGCGGGCGCCTGCGCGCTTGCCAGCTGCAGCGGCGGCGTTCCGACCCTAAATCCGGCCTCCGAGGCACCGCTGAGCAAAGAGACGCTGTCGATGCTCGGCCGCAAGGGCATGGACACCGGCGCGCCGATCTTCGTGCGCATCTTCAAGGAAGAGTCCGAGCTCGAGGTGTGGAAGGCGCGCGACGACGGCCGCTTCTACCACTTCAAGACCTACCCGATCTGCAACTGGTCGGGGAACGTCGGACCGAAGACCACGCTCGGCGACAAGCAGGCGCCGGAAGGGTTCTATCGCGTCAGCACTTCGCAGATGAACCCCAACTCGCAGTACTACCTCGCCTTCAACCTCGGCTATCCGAATGCTTACGACCGCGCCCTGCAACGCACGGGCGACGCGCTGATGGTGCACGGCAAGTGCAAGTCGGTCGGCTGCTACGCGATGACCGACGCGCTGATGGAGGAGATCTACACGCTCGCGCGCGAGTCCTTGAAGAACGGGCAGGAAGCGTTCGAGGTGCACGCGTTCCCCTTCCGCATGACGGAAGCCAATCTCGCGCGCTTCCAGGGCAACCCGAACATGCCGTTCTGGCGGACGATGAAGCAGGGCTACGACTTCTTCGAGAAGTATCGCCTGCCGCCCACCGTTGCCGTGTGCGAGAAGCGCTACGTCGTCAACGTGAAGATCCCGTCGAACGCGTCGGTCCGCCCGGACGGCCAGTGCCCGCGCTTCCAGCGCCCGGTGTTCGAGCCGTTCTCGCCCAAGCCGTTCGAGGAGCAGATCGCGGACGAGCGCATCACCGCGCCCGGCCCGAAGACCCGCCAGTTTGCCGACGTCATACCGATGCCGCCGTCTCCATCACAGCCGCCATCACAGACGGCGTATCAGCCGTCATATGGCCTTGGCGCTCCTGTCGAAACGGGCAGCACGCCGGCGGTCGGATTCGCGCAATAAGAGTTCGCCAAGGGCAGATCGCCGCGGCACGCGCCGAGCGTCATTGCGCGCGCCACATTTCCCCGGCATGCTCCGCGCATGGTTGACCGCCGCAGAAGCCGCTGGTCCGTGGCACTCGTCGTCTTGGCAGTGCTCGCAGCAGTAGCCGCAGGGACAGGCTACTTTTTCTGGCCCCAAATCTATCCATTCATCGAAGCCGAGCTCATCTGGCGCGCCAAGAAGCAGCACTGGGACACGTATTCGGCTGGTCAAACACTCGCCGGAACGCCCGATCTGAAAAACCTGCCGGCGAGACTCGCGGCGCAGAATCAGAAGCTTGGCGATCCGATCTTCATTCGCGTCTTCAAGCGCGAATTCGAGTTGGAGATGTGGATGAAGCGCGGCGACAAGTTCGAATTGTTCGCCACCTATCCGATCTGCATGTGGTCAGGAGGCTTGGGGCCGAAACTGAAGCAGGGCGACAAGCAGGCGCCGGAAGGCTTCTACACGGTCGACAGCTCGGCGCTAAATCCGAACAGCGCCTATCACCGCTCATTCAATTTAGGTTTCCCGAACGCATTCGATCGCGCGCACGATCGCACCGGGTCGCTTCTTATGGTTCACGGCGATTGCCGCTCGATTGGGTGCTACGCCATGACCGATGGCGTTATTGATGAAGTCTGGTCATTGTTGACCTCAGCACTCGACGCCGGTCAGAAGCGCGTTCAAGTGCAAGTTTTCCCGTTCCGCATGACCGAGACAAATATGTCACGCCATGCGGCAAACCCGAACATCGGGTTTTGGCAACAGCTGCGGGAGGGACATGACGCATTCATGCGCGATCATGTCCCACCGAATGTGAGCGTCTGCGATGGACGCTACGCAATTCGGCCTGGAACCGGGGTCGGCAACGGCAGTGCACCCATTGAAGCGGGCTGCCCTGCGACGTGAGTCGTAGTTGACATTCACGCCCCAATTTTTCACCTGCCAAATCTTCGCCAGCAAGAAGAAGTAAGAGAGTTCAACATGCTGACACTTTCCGAAACAATTTGCGTTTGCCGCGAGCGCTCCGGCCAGTGGGCCGTTGGCACGCGGTATGCAGAAGCGACGGCATGAGGAAATCGATCCCTTACATGGGGCGCGCCGCTCTTACCGTGTGCGCCGCTGCCGTCGTCCTGGGACAGGTCGGGACCACGTCGGCACATTCGCTGGACATCAAGGACATCACCGACTTGCGCATGGAGCGCAAGAAGGCGAACTCGGACGGCAAGTTGCCGCTGGCCGGCACGCCCGATCTGAAACGTCTTGATGAGCGCCTTGCCGAGCAAGGCGTCGCCGATGACGCGCCAATTCTCATCCGTGTGTTCAAGGCCGAGTCCGAGATGGAAGTCTGGACCGGGGACGACGACGGAAACTACAAACTCTTCGCCACCTATCCGATCTGCTACTGGTCCGGCACGCTCGGCCCGAAGCAGAAAGAGGGCGATAAGCAGGCCCCCGAAGGCTTCTACACCGTCACCATGGAGCAGAGCCTCCACGAGGGGACGCGCTGGCCGAAGTCGCTCAACATCGGCTACCCGAACCCGTTCGACAAAGTGAACCTGCGCTCGGGCTCGCACATCCTCATTCACGGCGGTTGCGCCTCGATCGGCTGCTTTGCCATGACCAACGCGGTCAGCCTCGAAGTGTTCAAGCTGGCGACCGACGCCCTCGACGCAGGCCAGCCGAACATCCCGGTGCACGTCTTCCCGTTCCGCATGACGGAAGCGAACTTCGCCAAGTACGACTACCCGCTGTGGAACGGCTTCTGGCGTAACCTCAAGGAGGGCCACGACCTCTTTGAGCGCACGCACCGCCCGCCGCGTGTCAGCGTGTGCGGAACGCGCTACAGTTTCGCGTCGGCGAGCCGCCTCGAGGGCTTTAATCCGGGTCCGATCGACGTCTGTCCGGAAACGGCACAGGTCATCGCCGACCTCTCGACCATCAACAAGCGCGTCGCCGAGCAGCCGCAGATCGAGCCGCAGACGGCCGAGATCAAGACCGCGTCGATTGCGGTGGCGGGCACTGCCTCCTATCTCGGTGGCCCCGCCGCTGCCGCCCTGATCGCCAACAAGCTGGGCGAGAACTTCGAGAAGCAGGTGGCGTCGCAGGCTGCACGCCCGGGCATCAGCGAAACCCTGACACGTCCTCTGCGGTGCTCACTCGCGCTCGCCAGCTGCCGCCGCTACGCGGCCCTGCGCGAGCAAGTCGCACACAAGGTGACGCTCAAGCTCGAGGAGCCGGAGCGCGAGAAGGCTCGCTCGCCGAAGAAGAAGAAGTCGGCGAAGAAGAGCAAGAAGCGCAGCAGCAAGCGCGAGTACAGCGAGTACCGCGGCGAGGGACGCGTCGTCCACGAGGCGCGCTACACCAGAGGCTCCGACGACAATCGCCGCTGGCACGAATTCCGCAGTTCGAGCTACCAATGACGAGCTACCAATGATCTGAAGCCCGGCGGCTCGTCGCAGCCGCCGGGCTTCACTTGCCGACGTTTCCCGCTGCGTGTCATACACGCTGCAGCAGAATTCCAATCAGCGGGACGTCGACATAATGAGCAGTATCCCACGCCAAATCGAACGCGCCATGGAAGCGGCGATCTTCGCCAGCCGCTGGATCTTGGCGCCGTTCTACCTCGGCCTCGCCTTGTCGCTGTTCGTGCTGCTCATCAAGTTCATGTTCGAACTGGTGCACATTGCCGAGACAGCGTTCACCGCGACTGAATCGCAGGTCATCCTCGGTCTGCTCGCGCTCGTCGACCTGGCGCTGACCGGCTCGCTCGTCGTCATCGTCATCTTCTCGGGCTACGAGAACTTCGTTTCCAAGATCGACCACAGCCGCCATCGCGACTGGCCCGAATGGATGGGCACGATCGATTTCACGGCGCTGAAGATCAAGCTGCTCGGGTCGATCGTCGCCATCTCGGCGATCCAGCTCCTGAAGCAGTTCATGACGATCTCCACCGTGTCCGACCGCGACCTGTTCTGGCTGGTCGTCATCCACGTTGTCTTCGTCGTCTCGAGCGTGCTGCTGGCCCTGTCGGACCGCATCTCCGCGTCCACACACACGTCGGTGGAACCGGCGACACCCGCCCCGCCGTCGGACCGAGTCGCCGCCAAGAAGCACGCTTAGCCACGGCGGCGCGCCGTGGGCCGCATCATCATCGTCGGCGGCTACGGTGCGTTCGGGGCGCGTGCGGCGGAACGCCTGGCCCGCGAGCCCGGTCTCGACGTCATCATCGCCGGACGCTCCCTTGCCTCGGCGCGGGCGCAGGCGGGGATGCTCTCTCCGACGGCCGAGGCCAGCGTCACGGCCGCCGCGCTCGACGCCACGCGCGTCACCGCACAAGAGCTGCGGGCGCTGGCGCCGGGCGTCGTCATCAATGCCTCGGGGCCCTTCCAGGCGCAGGACTACCATCTGGCGCGCACCTGCATCGCTGCGGGGTGCCACTACGTCGATCTCGCCGATGCGCGCGGCTTCGTCACCGGCATCACGCAGCTCGACGCGGAGGCGCGCGCTGCCAACGTCAGCGTCGTCAGCGGCGCGAGCTCCGTGCCGGGGTTGTCATCGGCCGCGGTGCGGCACATGGCCGGCAACCTCGCGCAGCTCGACGAGGTGCACATCGGCATCTCACCCGGCAACAGCTTCGATCCCGGCATCGCGACGGCAGCGTCGATCATAAGCGCTGCGGGCAAGCCGATCCAAGCGCGGAGCGGCGGTCGGTGGACCACGCTCTACGCCTGGCACGGCCTGCACCGGCATGTCTTTCCTGAGATCGGCGCGCGCTGGATGAGCGACGTCGACGTGCCCGATCTCGAGCTGCTGCCACAGCACTATCCCGAGCTGCGGACCGCACGTTTCAGCGCCGGCCTTGAGGTCAGTGTGTTTCACCTCGGGCTGTGGGCCGCAGCCGGGCTGGTCCGCGCCGGGCTGCTGCGCGACCTCGGCGCACTCGCGCCGCCGATGCTCGCCGCCAAGCGGCGGCTATCGATGCTGGGCACCGACGCGGGCGGCATGTTCGTGCGGGTCGTCGGCCGCGACCAGCAGGGGACGAGCCGGGCGTCGACCTGGACGCTGATCGCGCGCAGGGGCGATGGTCCTTACGTGCCGGCAATGGCGTCGGTGATCCTCGCCAAGCGGCTCGTGACAGGCGAGGGACCGCCGCCGGGCGCCACGCCTTGTTTTGGACTGTTCCCGCTCGCCGACTTCGAGGCGGAGGTCGCCGATCTCGACATCACCTGCACGCTCGAGCGCGAGGCGCAGATTGCCGCGTAACCATACGAACGAGGACGCCCACTTTGGCATGGACGTTTTCGCCAAGCTGAAGTCTTGTAGCGCCGCTCCAGCCAACGTGTGTGTGCAATGAAGCTGACCCGAACCGCCCGACTGCACCTCAACCGCTGGCGTGGCGAAGCCAAGGTAGATGGCATCCGGTTGCCGCTCTCCGCCAAAGTCATCTCCCCGAACATGGAGTGGACGCTCGCCAAGGGGCGCTATGAATGGGGCGAGGCGAGAATGGGCGCGCGTGCCGTAGCGCCCGGCGACACCGTGCTCGAGCTTGGTTCCGGCATCGGCTTCGTCTCGAGCTACCTTCGCCGCAACACGGCTGCCGGCAAGATCGTCTGCGTCGAGGCCAATCCTGACCTCGTGCCCTATATCGAGAACGTCCACCGTCTGAACGGCATCGCGGACACGGTGGTGCTCAACGGCGTGGCGCAGGTGCCTCCGTTTCCCGCGAGCATGCCGTTCTATTGCCGCCGCGATTTCTGGGCGAGCTCGCTCGAGCCCACGTCGGCTGCCTACGAGCGCGCCGTCGAGGTGCCGTCGCTCGACCTCGCCCAGCTGCTCGACAAGCACAAGCCCGGCGTCCTCATCATGGACATCGAAGGGGGCGAGCTGGCCCTCATGCAAATCGCGGCGCTACCGCACGTCCGCGCCATCGTCATGGAGGTGCACCGCGACACCTATGGCGACGCGGGGCTGCAGCAGCTATTCGATTTGGCCGCCCGCCTGGGCTTTGCGCGCGACCCGGCCGGCACCGCCCGCGAAGTGCATACGCTGGCGCGCGCCGCGTAGCCCCTCCTGTCACCCTCGGCAACCCGGGCGCCCGCACCTACATGTTGCCGGGACAGACCCCCTGAGGCGAACACCCATGTCCCAGCCCACGCTGCCCGCTCTCGACCCCAATCTCACGCCTCGCCCCATCGATGCCGGCGTGCGCATCGGCCACGCGCACTTGAAAGTGGCCGATCTCGACCGCGCATTGGCGTTCTATTGCGGCGTGCTCGGCTTCGAGCTGAAGCAGCGCTACGGGCGCGACGCCGCATTCCTCGCGGCCGGCGGCTATCACCACCACATCGGCCTCAACACTTGGGAGAGTAAAGGCGGCCCGCCGCCACCACCCGGTACGACGGGGCTGTTCCATGTCGCCATCCTCTATCCGACGCGTGCGTTGCTCGCCGACGCCCTGCGTCGCCTCATCGACGCCGGCATTGGCCTCGACGGCGCGAGCGACCACGGCGTCAGCGAAGCGCTGTACCTGCGCGACCCTGACGGCAACGGCATCGAGCTCTATTGGGATAGGCATGAGAAGGACTGGCCGCGCAACGCCGACGGGGGCCTCGCCATGCACACGCGCGCACTCGACCTCGACAGCCTGTTGCGCGCGACGGCGGGCTAGTCAAAAATTCACTGCGACGAGCGTGCATAGCCGGGAGGAACGGTCTGCCAGGCATAGCCGGCGATGCCTTTCGCTCTCCCATAAGCAAACAGCTTGGTCATGTACCCGTGGTCGAAGCGCAGCTTATACGGCTCCGCAAAGTCGTCCTCGATCAAAGCGAGTTTGAAATCGATATGGTCGCGCTGCGTCGTCGTATAGATCCGATAGAGTTCTCCGACGGCGTTGCTCGCGATCATCGTGGTGATGGCGCGACCCGCGATTTGCAGCGTCCCGCGCTCTACCTCCTCGGGTTGAGGGCTGACGCGTCCATTGCGGACGATATACGCGGCAGGCCGCTCCTTCCTCTTGGCGAAGGCCTTGATGATCGCTGCCATGTCGAGAGACGGCGGATAAAGGAACATCTGCGACACCGTCCCGCCGTCGACGTGCATCTCCTGATGACGTCCATCTTTCAGGGTGGCGTCGATCATGACGGGAGGAAAAAGCCCCGGGATAGCCGCCGACGCGAGGACGATCTTGCGCACCAGTTCAAGACGCTGCGGATTCTCGCTGGCGGCGATGGCGCCGATGTTCCAGATGACGAGCTTGCCGGAATCGAGATTGGTGGTCGAGATCAACAATAGCCGACCTTTTTGATATTCGGCGGCGATGCGTTGCAGGACCCCTGGCGTGAGATACTTGGCGATGGTCCGCGCGAGAGGTTCCGTATCCATCAATGCATCGTTGTTGACGGCCGCCACTAGGTAGCGTGCGTCCACAACGTCGTCGGCGCCGGTTTTCGTGTACATGGCCTCGAGCGCCCAATCGAACTCGGGGCCGAGAAACGCGAAGGGCGCTGCAAGTGCACCCGTGCTCGTGCCGGTGACGATCTGGAATGCTGGCCGGCCGCCGTGTTCGCTCCAGCCGACGAGAAGGCCCGCCCCGAAGGCGCCGTCCTCCTGTCCACTGGACAATGCGAGGAGCGTCACCGGCGCGGCCGACTGCGCTTGAGAGCGCCGGCGTGCGAAGGCTCTTTCGAGCTCGATTCGCATGGAGGCGACATCCTCGCCTGCAAAGCGCGCATTCTCGACCTGCGCGAAGGTGAGGTCGCCGGCGAGCGCCGAGGGAACTGCGCTATACCGATCAGTGGCACAACCGACCAACAACAGTTGGGCTGCAACGAGGATGGCTGCAGCGCAACTGAGCCGGACGGGTTCGTATGCTCGCGCGAGAGACAGGTGGGCTGGTGAGCAATTGGCCAAACCACATCCCCTGGTGAAGTGGCTACTCTGCATTTGGTGCACTGATGCGCACCCCGTATCGGACACCTATGCAAGCCACTGGGCCAAAGCATGACGCTGTGTGAAGGAATGTTTCTGGCGGCCCGTTAAGCATATTCGGACAGCCATGTTTCGCATTTGGAGGGAGCACTCGCGGTCAGCGGCGAAGCCTAAAGAAGAGGGCGCTGTTTTCGACGGCATCGTAGCCGCCGTCGCGAACGAGCAACGTGACGCAATGCTCGCTCTTAATCGGCGATGGCCTGATGCACAGGCTTTCCCCACTTTGCCACCAGGTGAGGTCGGGTGCGAGGGAGTTGGGCTCCATCGTACCCGTGCCGTTCGGCATCAAGGTCAGCGTGAACCTTTGTTGGTCGACCATGTGCATGGTCCAGGGCCGCCCATCGGCGACTGTCGCGGCGGAGGCGACGACCGATGCGTTGGGCTGATCCTGTGCGCGGCTCGACGGGACCAGCAACAGCCCAAGGAGCATCGCGGGGACCACGCACCTCGCCGTCGCAAACCGTGGAATATTCGCAGGACGCCAATTCATATCCGCCTCTCAAGGTTTGGGCTGCATTGGTGCGGCGTCTTTCGAGTGCGCTCGGCGGCGAGGCCAGAGTCGCAGCTTGCTCGAGCCTACCGGTGAGCCTCGTTGGGCTTGCCGTCTTTGTCGTTTGTGCCGCGGGTGAGCGACACGCTGACCTTCGTGAAGCCGACGCCTTGCGTCGTGATGGACACGCTCTGGTGTCCTCCGTCTTGCACCACCAGCATCGTGGCGGTGAAACCGCCGCCTTCGACCGAAAGCGTAATTTGCTGATCCGTCGCTTGGCCGGTGACGGTTCCGCTGGCGTTGTAGGTTCGTTCCTCCCAGATCCCCGTCAAATTTGGGCCTTGCGCTAGCAGCTGAGCCCTCAGCTCAATTTTCTGAGAAGGGCTGGCGCAGCGGAGAACGATGCTGAGCCGGCTGGTCTGATCCGTGGTCGCGTAGTAGGCCTTGCACACGAGTGCCTCTGATGCGCCCTCGGTGAATTCAATGCGCCCGGGTCCTATCCAAAAACCAGGCATTGCACTGAACACCTCGAGAGGTGCGGCGCTTGTTGGCTGCAAGCTGCTCACGAGGAGAGCGAGAAGTGCGAGGTGGCGAGAGGGCGTTTGCTGATTCATGCATGCTCCGGGAAATTGACGCCGACAAAGGCACGCCTGCCGTGAAGCGGCGCGGCAGGGTCGCTGGGATCGCTGATTGCGCAGCCACATCCCGGGGGCTGACATCGTGCGCTTGGGATTGCGACTGCCCGTTGCCGGCGTTTTTCGAGAACGCAAAGTTTCGTAAGGAGGCGGGCAGCCGCGCATCGCGCCATCACTTCAAGAACTCGGGAGCATCGACCCAGATAGGGAAGGTCGCGCATCCCTTTTCCCGCAGCAGGTCGTTCAATTGGTCCGCGTCGCTACGCAGTTCCTGGAACTCGGCGAGGGCGGCATTGCCCGCTCCGGGCGGACCAGAGACACGCGCAAACGTCCGCGCGAGTGTCGGCGCCAATTGCTCCTCCTCCAATTCCGCGCGTGCCTTCGCCGCCAGCATCGCGTCCGCGAGACTGGCGATCGCGCGCTCTATTCGCCGGCAATACCAATTCTGCTTCCGAGCCAACGTGGCTGTGGGGCCGGGCTGGCGGGCGCCTGGTGCCAGCGTGGCGGAGGCCGCAGCGGCCCGAACTTGAGATACGGGCGGGAGGCACAAAACCGAGAGGACGGTGCAGACAGCGCACGCCAATCCCGCCCCGCCTTGGCTCCGCATCGCTTTGGTGCCGACATAAGGCGCGGCGAAAGCATCAGAGCCCCGTCGACGCATAGAGGAGCCCTCCCATCAGCGTGATCAGGAGGAGCAACACGACGACAAGGCTTATGGCCCCGAGGCGGCTCAGCTCAGGCTCGCTATCGGGTGCACCGGCCTCGTTCTCAGGATGATCTTTGGACAAGAACAATCCTCCACTCTCTTTGGCCCCGCAGCAGGGACCGAGATTGAAAAGCGGGGATTTCTGCCGTTTGTCCGGCATGTAAAGTTATGTGAAGTCGAGCGCGATCAAGTGCGGCGCGAAACGCCGGCGGTTATTCGCCGCGCTTTACAAAACTTTACAAACACGCGCCGCGGCGGAATGCGCGGATTTCGACGCGTAAACCAAACTCGTACTCTGGCCCGTCCGCCTTTGACGCATTTTGGCCGTAGGTATGAGGCTTCTGGGCTCGGGGTCCTCAACTCGAGAACATGATGCATCAGATCCTCCTCATCGAGGACGACCTGCGGCTTGCCGGGATGTTGAGCGACTATCTGGGCGCCGAGGGATTTGTTGTTTCGCACGCTCCGAGCGGCGGCGCGGGCCTGAAGCTGCACGCGCGCGATGGCTTCGACGCCATAGTGCTGGACGTGATGCTGCCCGACATCGACGGCCTCGAGGTGTGCCGGCAGGTGCGCGTGGCGGCGCCGACGCCGATCTTGATGTTGACGGCGCGCGGGGAGGCCATGGACCGGATCATCGGGCTGGAGCTGGGCGCCGACGACTACCTGCCCAAGCCATTTGAGCCCCGCGAACTCCTAGCGCGCCTGCGCGCGATCCTGCGCCGCGAGAGGGACATGCGGAAGGGCGACCTGCTGATTTTCGGCCGGCTCGAGATCGATCGCGGCGCGCGCGTGGCGCGCATCGAAGGCGTCGCGCGCACACTAACAGGCTATCAGTTCGACCTGCTCGTTGCGCTCGCCGAGCGGCCCGGTCGCGTCATGGCGCGGGAGGCGCTTATGGACCTCGTTAAGGGCGAGGCCCTGGAGGCATTCGATCGCTCGATCGACGTCCACATCTCGCGCATCCGGGCAAGCATCGAGGACGATCCGAAGAGGCCGCGCCGCATCATCACCGTTCGGGGCACCGGATACGTGTTTGCGAGGACGCAGGATTGAGCTGGCCGATACGCAACCGATTCCATTACCAGCTTTACCTGACGATGTTCGGGGCGCTCTTGATTGTCGTCGTTGGGATCATTGGTCTCTGGCATTTGTCAGGGCGGAAGAATGACGCCCAAATTGCTCTCGAGAGCGTCGCCACTTTCGAGTCGCGCCGTTTGCTGTCTCCCGACTCCGACCCTGTCGCCCGCCGCCGCTTCCTCACGGATCTATCCGAATTGGTAGGTGTCGACTTTGCCCTTTTTGGCGCTGACAATCGTCTCATCGACGCCGTCGGCGATGAGGGCGGCGACAACGTTTTCGTAGCCATCCGGCCTGCCATTGGTATTCGTCTGAGCAATGGAGGCTGGATCGAGGCGCGAGGATTCTCATCGACGCAAGATATCTACGACAAGGTGAAGATGTTCGTCCCTGTGGGACTCCTGATCGCGCTTCTTTGCTATCCGGTCGTGCGACGCATGACGCGCCGGCTCGAACGCCTGCAATCGAGTGTAGAGGCATTGGGATCAGGCGACCTTACGGCGCGGGTAAAAGTCGAAGGCTGCGACGAGGTCGGGCGCCTGGCGCAGAGCTTCAACAGCGCCGCGGCACAGATCGAGCAGCTGGTCGGCGCGCATAAGCTTTTGCTTGCCAATGTCTCGCATGAGCTCAGGACTCCCTTGGCGCGCCTGCGTCTGACGGCTGAGCTGCTCAAAGAGGTTGCGGACCCGAAGCGCAAAGCCGATCTGGAGAAGGACGTCACCGAAATCGACGCCTTGATCGAACAGATCCTGCTCTCAAGCCGCCTCAACGCCGTAAGGGAGCTCGACATTCGTGAGGAGGTCGACCTTTTGGCGCTCGCGGCGGAGGAGGGTGCGCGGTGCGGGGAGAGCGACATCACGGGCGAGCCCATCGTTGTGAGCGGCGATCCGACCTTGCTGCGTCGAATGATTCGCAACCTCATCGAAAATGCCCAGCAGCACGGATCGCCTCCGGTTGGGGTCCGGGTTCGCCGCCAGGGCCAACGCGCTATCCTGACGGTGAGCGACGGTGGAGATGGCATCCCCATGGGCGAGCGTGAGCAGGTCTTCGCGCCGTTTTACCGCCCGCGCGGAACGCGCTCGCAAGGGTCTGGCCTGGGGCTTGCTCTTGTTCGTCAGATCGCTCGGCAACATGGCGGAGAGGCCGGCGCAGCCGCCACGCGACCCAGCACGATCGAGGTGACGCTCCCGGCGGGTACCTGCGACGCATTTCCATCCGAGGCGTGACGCCGCGGCCTAGGTCGGATCGGAAGCCTTTCTCCTCGAGCGCTCTGCACCGTGCCCAGGTTGGGCCACATTGGAGCAACACACGAGCAAAGCAACGTCGGTAAGTCTGCCTGCCTAGGGGACAGGGGGACACTGGCCGATGGCGCTTAAAACGGGCGAATTTGCTCCAATACCGACGCACAGAATCACTGTGCGCCTTCTGCTGC